>JAUYJQ010000074.1 GCA_030699295.1 Candidatus Beckwithbacteria bacterium | reverse complement strand
AAGTGGTAAAATCGAGCATTATGGCTGATTATCAACCTTCGCCACAGATTTTGCAAAAATACGCCGACGTTTTGGTCAACTTTGCCTTAAACTCCGGCCAAGGGGTAAAACCAGGCGAAGTGGTTTTATGCCAAGTGCCCGATGTAGCCAAACCCTTGGCGCTGAAGCTGCAAAACACCATTCTTAAAGCCGGCGCCCAGCCGCTGATGCGCTTATTACCGACGGGATTTGCCAAAGACTTTTATACTTTAGCCAGTGATAAGCAGATCAAGTTTTTTCCGGCCAAATACTTAAAAGCCCAGGCTGATCTGATTGATCACCGGATTGCGGTCATTGCCGAAGTTGACCCGTTTGAGTTAAAAACCATTGACCCCAAAAAACCGCTGTTATCGCGCCTCAGCTTAAAGCCGTATCAGGATTGGTTGGTAACTAAAGAGTTAAAAGGTCAGCATACCTGGGCGGTGGCTTTATGGGGGACTTCGGCTAAAGCCCGCTTAGTCGGTTTGTCTTTAAAAGCCTACTGGCAGCAAATTAACCGGGCCTGCTTTTTGGATCAAGCTAAACCGTTACAGCAGTGGCGTCAAGTTTTTGTCCTCCAGAAAAAAATCCTGGGAAAAATCAACGCTTTAAATATTCAAAGTCTGGAGATTAAGGGCAAAGACGTGGATTTACATCTGAAGATCGGCAGCGATCGTCTCTGGGAAGGTGGTACGGGCCGTAACATTCCCAGTTTTGAAATCTTTACTTCGCCTAACTGGCGCGGCACAGAAGGCTGGATTAAGTTTAACCAACCGCTCTACCGCTACGGCAACGTGATCTCCGGAATTTCCCTCAACTTTAAAGCCGGCCGGATTATTAAGGCCTCGGCCTCTAGCGGGAACAAATTACTGCAGCAAATGATTACCACTAAAAATGCCGATAAACTAGGCGAGTTTTCTTTGACTGATAAACGCCTGTCCCGGATTACTCACGTCATGGCCGAGACTTTGTTTGACGAAAATATGGGCGGACCGTTCGGCAACACCCATGTGGCCATTGGCATGGCCTACAAAGATTGTTTTAAGGGCAACCCGGTCAAACTGACTGCCTCAGATTGGGTGAAGCGAGGCTATAACGATTCGGCCGAACACACTGATATGATTTCTACTAGTGACCGGACGGTAACCGCGGCTCTGTCAAACGGCCAAAGCCAAGTTATTTATCAGCACGGCCGTTTCACTTTGGCATGATCATTACCAGTCAGCACGATTTGATTCTTTACCAAAAAGCCGCGAAACTGTCGACCCAGATTTTAAGTCAGTTAAAGCAGGCGGTTAAGCCGGGAATCTTACCGATCAAGATCGATGAGTTAGCCGAAAAGCTGTGTCAAACCAACCACGCCCGGCCGGCTTTTAAAGGTGTTAACCCGGCTAACCCTTACCATTACTCGACCTGCATTTCCATAAATGACGTCGTGGTTCACGGCGTGCCCAGTAAGACCCGGCCAATTCAGGCAGGCGACGTGGTCAAGGTCGATTTCGGTTTGATTTACCAGGGGTTTTATACCGATCATTGTTTTACTGTGGTGGTTAAGCCATTTACACCGCAAACTAAAAAATTAGTTACCGTTGCCCGGACGGCCGTCCAGGCAGCAATTCCTCTGGCCATTACCGGTAACACTACCGGCGATTTGGGGGCGATCATGCAAGCTAAAGCCGAAAAGGCAGGTTTTAATGTTTTAAAGCAGTATACCGGTCACGGCATCGGCCGGACTCTCCACGACGGCCCGGCAATTCCCGCCCATGGCCAGCCAAAAACCGGCGCTCTTCTTGAGAAAAACCAGGTTTTATGCCTTGAAGCCCAAGTGGTGACCGGCGGCGACCAGGTGGCAGTGGCCGAAGATGGCTGGTCAGTTAAAACCCAAGACGGCGGCCTGTCAGCCATGTTTGAGTACATGGTGGTTGTTGGCAATACCCGGCCGCTTATCTTGACTCAAACCCTCGATTGGGAGATGATTGGATGATGTATCAACCCACTCCGGCCCTGGAAATTAAAGACGGCGTCTTCAAAACTAAAATCGAAGGCCTCTACTATTTAAGTTATAAATTCAGCATCGATGAGCGGGGCTTTTTTGCTGAAGTCGGCTACACCCATAAAATTGAAGCGGTCACCGGCCAACCGTTTAAGGTAGCCCAAGTTAACCATTCCCGTTCCGGTCCTAACGTGGTCCGCGGTCTGCACGCCGAGGGTTGGAACAAATTAACTACAGTCATTAACGGTTTAGCCTTTTCGGCTTTGGCCGACGTCCGTCCGGAGTCATCAACTTTTGGCCAGGTAGAAATCTTTGAGTTCGGCCCGGATAATGGTGGTTTAAAAGGTTCGTTGTATATTTCCCAAGGCATCGCTAACTCGGTTTGCGTTTTAAAAGCCCCGGTTGACTATATTTACTGTGTGGATAAACTTTACCGGGACCGGGACGTTAAGGGGGACCAGTCCATTTCTCTGTTTGACCCGGACCTCAAGATTGCCTGGCCGGTAGCGCGCGATAAAATGATAATTAGTCAACGGGACAAAGATGCGATTACCTTACGCCAAAAATTTCCTGATAAGTTTCAATTAGTTTAGGGTTCCGGAGGGGGTGCTGATTGGGCTGGCATTAGTAGTTTCGACGGTAAAGTGGCGGCGCAGAGTTGTTTCCCGGTCGCCCACCTGGCTTTTGACCTTGACCTCTAAGGTTTTATCGCCTGAGGTTAAGCCATAAAGAGAAATTTCCCGATTTGTATAGTTGGACCAGGGACCGGAGTTGATCCGGTAAGACCAGACGATATCGCAATAACTATCGTCTGGACGGCTGATTTCCACCACGATTGGATCTTGGGTCACCACTTCGTTTTCTTGGGGGCTGGCGATACTGACCGGGCCAACCTCTTCCTTACAGGCGGCGGTGGGTGACGGGGTGGGATTGGCAGCTGAATTTGGTTCAGGGCTGGAAACAATGATTACCTGGACTTTTTCTGAGGATTTTTCCTCAGGCGACGGCGACTGGTCTTTATGTTTGAGTGACCAGACATTGGTGATTAAAACTGTCGCCAAAACCGGAATGGTCAAGGCAGCGCTGATGACCTCAAAGTAGCGCTTTTTATCCGGCAATCCCCGGTACCAGGTTTTAATTTTTTCTAAGATTTCCATCGGTCACCATTTTAACACAGCTTATCAAGGGAAAATAATCTCTAGCTTGTCTGTTGGGGGTAATGGCATTTTTTGAAATGACATAAGAAATGTAGACCAGATAACCTCACATTTTTCTAATTCATTTTATAAAAATACTATCAGCTATCTATTTCTACATTAACATTAACACCAACTTCTATTTCTATCATCTGTTGTATCTCAGCATGTAAGTCTACAGTATCATCTTTTTGCATATCTTCAATCGTAATAACGATGCTATATGACTGTTCGATATCATCTGCCGCTTTATTATTAACAGGTTCTGCCATTACTTCAATTTCCCAAAACGCACCTGTATGATTGTTCGTACTTCTCTCGATAGGATTATATGTTTTTACGTTTGATTTTCTATGTGCCCCGTCTTGATATCGTCGAGATGTTGCATTATTCTGTATATTTCCGTCATTTCGTATAACACGTGCTGATAATAAAATTGGATTGTAAGACTTAACATCAATATTATTAATCTTGGGGTTATAAACCAAAGTTTTTCTAATACAGAGACGCTTTCTATTAGAACCAGAGATACAACTTGGTATTGGCACTTTTAGTCTTTTGGATGTACCGACTTTTATTTTATCCTCTATAACAATAGTTGATGAAGTGTTGAGTGAATACAGAGCCCTCTCTAAATCAGGAAGGCCATACCCAACTAAAGACTTTGCTATTGTAGGTGGGACTTGGATGTTTGATGTAATTGGTTTAGCAAAATGTATAACCAGAGCTTTAAGAGAATTAACAGTATACTCAGGATACATCTGCGACAGTACACCCAATTCATGGGTTGCTAAGGGTGTAGAAAAACTTGTCCCAGCCGCTCTTATTAGTGAATCTGAAGGATATGCCATAAAGGGTCCATTATCCTCACAGCTATACTTAGAATCAAAGTTTGAATCATACTCCACGAGGTCTGGCTTAATGAAATAAAAACCTTCAGTGTCAGTGAAACCTCTTCGAGTAACTGGAGAAGGTTCGCCTACAGGAGCCACAGAGTTAGGACTTGCTTGGTATGTAATAGATCCAACTGTCAAATTATTTATACTGTCAGCTGGGGACAAGATGGTGGTTACATTTTCTTTAAAATAATTAGGATAACCGATCGACAAAATTCTATTTGTTTCAGCTTTACCCCATTGTTTAAATAAATTCCCAGCTGAGATTACAAACAGACAGTTGTAATCAACAGCGAGTTCATCAAGTAGTGCTGTTAATCGGTGAACATTTTTTCGGCTATAAGGTGTGTAATCATTTATGGATAAGTTGGCAATCAACGCAATATTGGGGGATGAATGTTGTTTTAATGTGTCTATGATAACGTTCTCGTTGAATATAGGTCGTCCGTTGGATATTGGAAATATATTTACAGGTAATATTTTATTTCTTCCTGTTAATTTACCGCTCTGACTTATCTTTGATCCAAAAATTACCAGACTGGCAACTTGTGTACCATGAGACTCCGAGGTGGTTGCATAAGCTTCTCCTAATGGGTTATCAGCCAATGGTTTAATTATTGGATGACTAATACAAACAGGGTGATCGAAAACAATTATGGATTTTTTATTTTGTGATAAATCCTCAATGGTGTATTTTCCCATCTTACTTTGAATACCGCTTCCAAAAACAACGAATGGGGCTTCTTCAACACTGATGATTCCAGCATACGAAGCTAATATTTTTTCAATTTCATTTTTAGAGGCAATTACACGGCAATAATGTACCTGACTTGTGTTAATTCCTGTAA
>JAUYJQ010000071.1 GCA_030699295.1 Candidatus Beckwithbacteria bacterium | reverse complement strand
TTATTTTACCAGAGGCCGGCCGGATTGGTGGAAGGTCTTTTTCTTGGGCTCCGGGTGGGAACGCGGTTTCCTGACCGGTTTTGGCAAGGTAAGCGGCTCGGCTTCTTGTTCCTGCAATTTAGCCCATTCGTCTTTTAACTCGTTAAAGTATTTGTCCCACCAGGAACGCAAGCGTTTGCCTTTTTTGGTTTTATAAAGAAACCAGGCGGCTCCGGCCACCACTGTTCCTAGGGTCAAGCCGATAATGTATTCGCCTGGTTTTTGCTCTTCTTGTTCACTCACTTTTTTCCGATTTGTCAGACTTCTTTTTCTCGATCAGTTTACCGGCCAGCTCGACTAATTTGGCGCCCTTTTTCAGGCCGCCGACAAACTCCGAGACGTGCTCCACCGGATCGGCGATGGCTTTAGAAATCCGCTTCATATCATCAAGCATCGAATTGGTTTTTTCCATGGTTTGCTTAAACTGATCCAAAATCCGGAAAACGTAAATCGAAAAAATGGTCAACAGCACCGATAAGAGCGTAACGACAACGACCAAAAGAATTTGTGACAAGGTTAACATGAATTAAGTATCAGGGAAGGCTGTCATTTTGTCAATTAATCTCAGTCAATAATGATAATTTTACGGGTAACTTCTGTGGTTTTCTGGCGGCGGGAAGTGGACTTGAAAATCAGCTCGTAAGTCCCCGAGTCGCCCGTATAAGTCGTCGCAAAACTGCCGTCGGGATTAAGGTTAATTATTTTACCATTAACACTCAAGCTGGCATCGCGGTCGGTTTTACCACTGATGACTACTGGGCTAATCGCTGTTTGCTCATTTTGAGGTGCGTTAATCTCCAGGCGCGGCGGCTGGTAGACCCGGAGCAGCGACCAGCCAACCAAACCGGTCAGCAAAATGACTCCGCCCAAAAACAGCGTCAACGGTCTTTCCAGAAAACTCGTCAGCGGCGCCGGGCCTAAAGATTGAGCCAAAGCTACCGGCACCACTTTATGGCGCTGCTGGTCGTAGTCTCTCTTAAACACCGCCACGATTTTTGCCGGGTCTAGGCCTAATTCCTTGGCGTAATTTTGCACCATACCTTTGAGAAACGGGAAACCGGGGAGTTCGTCAAATTGGCTCTTTTCCAAGGCTTTAAGCAAGGGCAAAGGAATCTTGGTGGTGTCGCTCACCTGAGTAAAAGTTAGTTTTAATTCCAGGCGCTTTTGGCGCAAAGCCTCACCCGCCGTTAACATTTATTGCTCCTGGTTCTGTTGCCGGCTGGCCAAAAAGGTGTCCGCATTGCTGACTAAAATATCCCGGGCTTTAGCGCCCTCGCCCGGGCCGACGACTCCGGCCCGCTCCAACTGGTCAATAATCCGCGCCGCCCGGGCATAGCCGATCGACAACCGCCGCTGCAGTAAGCTGGCAGAGGCCCGGCTATACTGGACGACCAGCCGAACCGCTTCGGTAAACAGTTCGTCTTCGGGCTCAGTCCCCGCAGACGCAGGGCCGGCCATCTTGGACTTATATTTTTGGGTTACTTCTTCGGTATACTCGACCGGGGTTGAGGATTTTTTCAAGAATTCAATCAGTTTTTTGGTATCCGCGTCACTAATAAAGGTTCCCTGAATCCGGGAAGGCTTAGCCTGATCCGGCGGAATGAACAGCATATCTCCCCGTCCCAACAGTTTTTCTGCTCCCGGCATGTCAATAATTACCCGTGAGTCAACCATGGAGTTAACGTTAAAAGAGATGCGGCAGTTAATATTCGCCTTAATCAGCCCGGTTAAAACATCGACCGACGGCCTCTGGGTCGCCAGCACCAGGTGAATCCCGGTCGCCCGGGCCATTTGGGCCAAACGGGTAATCGCGTCTTCCACGTCTGACGGGTTATGCAAAATAATATCAGCCAGCTCATCGATAATAATCAAAATATAGGGCAGGGCTTGAAAGCCGGAGAGTTCATTGTAGGCGGCGATGTTTCTGGCGCCAAACTCGGCAAAAATTTTATAGCGCCGGTCCATTTCACTAATCGCCCATTTTAGTGCCGAAACCACTTTTTCCGGTTCGACGATCACCGGTGTTAGTAGATGAGGCACGTCGTTATATACCGTCAACTCCACCCGCTTGGGATCGACCAAAATCAGTTTCACTTCCTGGGGCGTCGTCCTGAATAAAACCGTCGAAATAATCGAGTTAATGCAGACCGATTTACCCGAACCTGTGGCTCCGGCAATCAAGACGTGGGGCATTTTGTCAATGTCGGCAATTACCGGCTGGCCGGCGACGTCCATTCCCAGGGCAAAAGTTAACTTACTCGGTTCATTTTTTAATTGTTTGGACTCGAGCATCTTTTTCATGGCCACAATTTCCAACGACAGATTAGGGACTTCGATCCCCACCATGTCCCGGCCGGGAATCGGGGCTTCGATCCGGATTTGGCCGTGGGGCGCAGACAAGGCTAAAGCCAAATCATTTTGCAAACTGGTAATTTTAGACAGCTTGGTGCCGATGGCCGGTTTTAATGCATATTGAGTCACCGCCGGGCCATAATTAACTTCTTTGATTTCGCCCCTGATCCCAAAACTGTCGAGAGTATCCTTGATGATTTGAGCATTCTGGTTGACGTCACCCCTGTCGGCCTTGCCGCCGGAAACATCGCTCAATAAAGATGTCGGCGGATAGTGCCAAATCTGCTGTTGGGCATTAGGCTGGTTGCTGATAATTTCCGCCTTGACCGGCAAAGATACCGCTGGCCGATCGGCCGCGGGGGTTGGCTTAACTATCTCCTCTTCGGTCAAACCCTTGACCGTAAAGCCCTTGTTTTTAAGCGGCAGCTTTAACTGCTGCTTCGACTTTAATTTACTTAAGAATCTCAAGCTCCATTGATAAAACCGCTGGGCCGATAGCAACATGTCTTCCAGGCTGGTTTCCAGCATCACTACCAGGCCGACAAAAACCCCGGCTAAAAGCACCAAGATTGCCCCGCTGCTAAAAATTAGCTCAGCTAAACTGTTCCAAATCTGACTGCCGATAGTTCCGGCTTTTGTCAAACTGATGCCCGATAGCCACAAAATTAAACTGCCTACAAACACATTGGGTTTGGTAATCCGCCATTTTAAGCGGGTCAGCATCAAACCGCATGATAAAAAAATAAACGGTAATAGTAAAATTCCCCAACCAAACAGGGCATTAAAAAAGTTAAAAATTAAAACCAGCAGGGCTCCTTGTTGCGACAGAGACAACAGGGTCAAACCGCTGGCTAAAATCAACCCGGTGGAAACCAGGGTATAGAGCGTCTCTTTGGGCAGCCGCATTTTAAACGGTTCTTTGCGCCGGCCGCGGCGTGAATGCCGACTCATAGATTTTGATTAATCCGGGGTAATTTTAAAGGCAAAATTTCCGCCAACCGGCTTTTGCCGCTGTCGTCAAATTCCACTACCTGCCCAAAATCCGGCAGAATACACTGCTGAGCTTTAAAGCCCAGCTGCTTGCTGATTTCCTTAAACCGATACATGTGCCGGAAACTGCCGCCGATCGGGTAAAGGTATTGCGGGTTAACCAGTTCCATTAGCAGCTGCTGCTCGGTGGCCGAGGCGTGCCCGGAAACATGCAGGTCATCGGTAGTTTCCTGGTAGACCACACTGGCACCCAGGCGCACCAATTGGTCAATCACTTTAAAGACTGCCTGTTCGTTACCGGGAATAATATCCGTTGAGTAAATGATTTTATCAGTGCTTTTTGGTTTGATAATTTTATGTTTTTGGGCCGCATAACGGGTCAGGGACGAGGCTTCCTGGCCCTGGCTGCCGGAAATTATCAAACACAGCTGAAAATCTTTAAAGCGTTTTATTTCCCGGGGCTTAACCAGGGCTTTTTGGGGATAACTCAAAATGCCTAAAGACCGGGCAATCTGCGAGGTTCTTTCCATCGACCGGCCGATAAAGCAAATCCGCCGGCCAAAACCCAGGGCCACGTCAATTGCCTGCTGGATCCGGTGAATCTGCGAAGACATAGTGGTAAAGATCAATCGGCCGCCCCAGTGGTTTAACTCGCGCTTTAAAGCCGGGGTTAAGGTCGTTTCCGACGGCGTCATCCCCGACCGCTCTGAGCGCAAACAATCGGCCAACAAACACAAGACACCGGGCCGGGATAAAGCTACAATCTTAGAAAAGTTAGGCGGCCAGTGGTCTAAGGGAGTCAGGTCAAACTTAAAATCACTGCCGTGGTAAATCCGGCCGACCGGGGTAGTAATTAAGTAATGATAGGCGTCGGGCACCGAGTGGGTAATGTGGATCGGGTCAATCGTAAACGGCCCGAGTTTTATCTGGTCGGTTTCTTTAAGTACCTGAACTTTGGGTTTTAATTTAAACTCCTCCAGCTTATCCTGAGCTAGAGCCGCGGTTAAGCGAGAGCCGAAAATCGGTGGAGAACCCAGTTGCGGCAGCAAGTGAGGTAAGGCCGCATAATGGTCATCATGGCCGTGGGTTAATATCACGCCGTGAAGCTGCAGCCGCTTGGTAGTTAAATAAGAAATATCCGGCAAGAGAATGTCGTCGGAAACTTTGTCTTCGGGAAAGCCGATGCCGCAGTCGACCACCAGCGCGTCAGTGCCGTATTCATACAGCCACATGTTGCTGGTGACCGTTCCCGGTCCGCCGCCCAAAGGAATGATTCTTAATTTATTCATTAGTAGTTGGGTAAATATTGTTTAATATTGTCTAAGGTCAAATGAAACTGTTTGGCTTTGCCGGAAACAATTTCCCGGGCAATTTTGCCGGCCACGCCCTCGATTGTCCGCTCGAGCGTCCGGATGCCGGAGTCAAAGCCCAACGGCCGGACAATTTTGGGCCAGATGTTTTCATCAATCTGTAAGTTCTCAGCTGACAAGCCTGATTCTTTAATAATTTTCGGCAACATGTATTCTTTGGCAATGGCGATTTTTTCTTCATCTGTGTAGCTCGGCATTTGAATAACTTCCAACCGGTCCAAAACCGCTGTGGCCACGTTTCTGGTATTGTTGGCCGTAGCTAAGAATAACACCTGAGATAAATCAAAGGGGTAATCCAGATAGTGATCGGTAAACTGAGCGTTCTGTTCCGGGTCGAGAAGCTCGACCAACACGCCCATAATATCTGCCCTAGCTTCTACAGTTACCCGATCGATTTCGTCAAGTAACATGACCGGATTACGGCTTTTCGCCCGCTTTAAGGCTTTAATCACTAAACCCGGTTCAGCGTCCGGATGCAAGCGGGATTGGCCCCGAAGGTCGAGAGCCGAGCCCAAACCGCCGAAAGGAATCCGCACATAGGCCCGGTTTAAAGCTTCAGCCAGTGACGGGCCGAAGGTAGTTTTGCCGGTACCGACCAAACCCACCAGGCATAATATCGGCGCCCGGCCGGCTTCCTCTTTGCCGCGCGTCAATGACATAGTGGCCAAATATTCCAAAATTCTGTCTTTGACTTCGTCCATGCCATAATGGTGTTTATCCAAAATCTGCCGGGCTTGGGTCAACTCTAACCGGTCTTGGGTGAGTTTCTCCCACGGCAAACTGGTAATCCAGCTTAAGTATTGGCTGACCCGCTCGTACTCGGTCGAGTACCCTTGGAACTGGCCCATTAAACTCAGCCGTTCGATCATTTCCAGAGCTTTGGTTTTCAAATCCGCCGGCACCTTAGCCGTTTCCAATTTGACTTTTAATTTTTCCGTTTCTTTGCTTAGAGCAGTATCAACCATGGCTTTATTCTAACACTCCTAATCTTTATCCGAAAACTGCCTGTTTTATATAGCCCTTGATTAAAGACTGATAAGGCACATTGATCTCATTGGCTTTTTCTTTAACCCGGTTCAACAAGTATAAAGGCAGCCTGATAGAAATTGAGCGGGAAGTTGGTTTTAAGTTAGGAAAAGATACCGGCACAAAATCTTTTGGTTCAAAATAATCAGTCAGGTCGATTTTGGCCCAGAACTCTCTTTCTTGGTCTTCGTTTCGAAATTTTGGCAATTTAAGCATTTTTTTCATATAGTTTCCTCGC
>JAUYJQ010000068.1 GCA_030699295.1 Candidatus Beckwithbacteria bacterium | reverse complement strand
GGAAACTATTGTTGATAGTAAAACCGGAGTCTTTTTTGAGGACTATTCAGTCAAGAGTTTATGGCGGGCAATGAAGCACTTAAATAATTTAAATTATCTTAGTATTAGAAAAAACTGTTTTGAGCAGGCAAAAAAGTTTTCTAAAGAGCGGTTTAAGCGGGAAATTAAGGCTTTTGTGGCAGGTAAGGTAAAATAACCTCATGAAGTTTCTGGAGAAGTTAAAAGCCTTGTCTTACCGCGCGCGCCTGACGATTTTATTGCATACGGTATTCACTTTGGCAGAAACAATTGGCGGAGTGTTTTTTAATTTGTATTTATGGCGGTTGACCAGCTCGTTGCAGCTGATTGCCCAGTATCAATTTTGGTACTGGCTGGCGTTGATGCTGGGATTTATCTTAATCGGCTATGCTTTTAAAAACAAGGGCATGAGCCAGTTATTCAGGATTGGTTTTTGGCTCAATTTTATTTTCTTCGGTCTGATCGTTTGGTTGGGAGAACGTTCGATTAATTGGACGGTTTATTTAGGCTTGCTGAGCGGGTTGGCCGCCGGGTTTTATTGGTCGGCCCACGAAGTGATGGCGCTTTCGGGCACCAGCGATAAAACCAGAGAGATGTTTTACGGCGTCTTAATGAGTGGCGAATCGGTGGCCAGAATTGCCGGACCGGCCTTGTCTGCCGGGTTGATTTGGTTGGGAGCAAGATGGCGGGGAGAAGAGTTGTTTGGTTATTACCTGCTGTTTGCTTTTGTGGCGTTACTGTTTTTAGCTACAGAGTTGGTAATTAATCGAGTTAAAGACGTTAGTTTTACCCAATTTAGCTTGAGGGGCGTATTTAGTTTATATCAAAGAAAGGCCTGGCGTTGGAATTTATGGCGCTCATTTGTGGACGGGTTGATGGTCAGCCGCTGGTTTGTTTGGAGCGTGTTGTCATATTTAATTTTAACCAGCGAGGTTTGGCTGGGAACAATGATGAGTCTGGTTGGGGGATTGGCAATTATCAGCAACATGCTGGTTGGTCAGTGGTTTAAACCCAGTTTGCGGGCCAAATTGAATTCTTGGGGTGCCGCCCTATTGGTGATAGCAGGAATTGTTTACCCGCTGTTACTTAATCCGCTGGGTTTGGTTTTTGACCAGATTTTAGGCGAGGTCATCGGCATTCCTCTATTTGTTTTTGCTTGGCTGGCTTGGTTTTATTTAGCGGTAGAGACAGATTATGAGGGAGAAAAGCGCCAATTTGAATACTATGCCGGCCATGAGATTTGGCAGGGGGCGGGGCGGATAATTAGCATTGGCGCCTTTTGGTTATTGGCTGGGCAATTGGAGCAGATTAGTTTGGCGCGTTGGTGGTTCGGCGGCTTGAGTTTATTGTTTATCGTTCAATGGTGGCTATTAAAGAAGGTGAGACTGGCTTTAATTAAGGCCGGCTATAAAGAGGAATAATGCCAGAGTTACCCGAAGTCGAGACGATTCGAAGACAATTGGATAAAGTCTTGGTTGGTCAAAAGATTAAAGAAATAGAGAAATTACACCCAAAGAGCCTTACCGCCTTCGCCAAGGCTTCGGCGGTCGAAGCAGGGATTATTGGTAAGAAGATTATTGGGGTAAAACGTCGGGCTAAGATGATATGGATAGATTTGGAGGGGGATTTGAATTTATTGATTCATTTGAAAATGACCGGGCAGCTGATTTACAATGGTCGACCCGGCAAACACACCCGGGTGGTCTTTGGGCTGAGCCGGGGCCGGCTGATATTTAATGACATGAGATTATTCGGCTGGATCAGGGTAGTCAATAATCAACAACTCAGGAGCCAGTTTGCCAAATTGCCGTCGGATGTGGTTGATACAGGCTTTACCCAAAAGTATTTAGAGACAATTCTGAAAAGTTCCCGGCGGGCGGTTAAATTAGTGCTTTTGGACCAGCAAAAAATGGGGGGAGTGGGTAATATCTATGCCAATGAGGCCTTGTTTTATGCCGGGATTGATCCCCGGCGGCCAGCCAATAAAATTATAGGACGGGAGGTTCGGAACCTACATAAATGTTTGAGGCAAGTGATTAACCGGGGGATTAAATACGGTGGTTCGACGGCCAGCGACGAAAATTTTGTCAACGCTTTGGGGCAACCGGGCCGGTTCCAAAACCAGCTGCTGGTTTATGAAAACAAAACCGTTTGCCGCCGCTGCGGGGCAAAAATTATTAAGATAAAATTGGGCGGCAGAGGGACCTACTTTTGCCCTGTCTGTCAAAAATGATCTTAACCACCCTACAGCTCCAGAATTTTAGAAGCTATAAAAAGCAGGTCTGGGATTTTTCCGGCAACACTACCCTGATAATCGGCAACAACGGCGTCGGCAAAACCAATCTTTTGGAAGCGATTTTTCTCCTGGCTACCGGCAGCAGTTTCCGGGCAGATAAAGATGAACAAATGGTACTCTATGGCCAGGAGTTTGGCCGGGTCAGTGCCCGGGTTGACGACCGGGACTTGGAAGTGGTTTTAACTAAACCCAAAAGATTTTTGGTAAACGGCGTGGCCAAAAGAAAGATGGACTTTATCGGCAACTTACGCTGTGTTCTTTTCCGACCGGAAGACATTGACCTGATTTTAGGCAGCCCTTCGATGCGCCGCAATTATTTGGACTTTGTTTTAGAACAAACCGATCAGGAATACCGCCGTTCGAGCTTGTCTTATCAAAAGGGCCTGCGCCAAAGAAATAAATTATTGGAAAGGCTAAGAGAGGGTCAGGCAGAAAGAAGACAGCTGTTGTTTTGGGACAAACTGCTGATTAAAAACGGCACCGTGATTACGGATAAGCGGGCTCAGTATTTAGACTTTGTCGGCCGGAAAATCAAGCAGCGGGGGATGCCCCTAAAATTAAACTACGACCATAGTATTATCTCCGAATTGAGGCTTAAGCTATATGCTAATAATGAGGTTATGGCCGGTAAAACTCTGGTCGGGCCGCACCGGGACGAGTTTAACTTTATTTACCAGCGCAGCGGCAAACTGGAAAAGGATCTGGCAATTTACGGCTCGCGCGGGGAGCAGCGAATGGCAGTGCTGGGGGTCAAACTGGCAGAGCTTGAGTATATGGA
>JAUYJQ010000067.1 GCA_030699295.1 Candidatus Beckwithbacteria bacterium | reverse complement strand
TTCATGTAGTTATTTTAACTTTAATTTCCTTAATTGTCAGACGTTTTTCACTTTGTAGATTTCTGATGGTTTTGACACGCTCAAGCGTGGCTTGATTATAAAGTTGGTAGCCGCCTTTGGTATGACCGGCCAGGGGCAGTAGCCCGCTTTTGGTCCAAAACCGTAAAGTATGACTGGTTTCGCCGGAAAGCTTAGCCAGTCGGCCGATTTTTAATAACTTGGTTTTTTTAACCGAAGTGGGTTTATTTTTAACCGCGTCTAAATAAATCTCCAAAGACCGATCGACCGCTGCATAAATCAACTCATAATAATCGTCTAAACTTCCGCCCAGCTGAGCTTTTTCCAGGCTGTTTAAGTATTTTAACCGTTCTTCTTTTTTAATAATCGCCGCCGGATAACCGGCTTTCAGCAACAACCAATTCATTAACAATCTGGCTGTCCGGCCGTTGCCGTCGGTAAAAGGGTGAATACTGACCAACTGATAATGGGCCTGGGCGGCAATTTTAACCGGGTTATCTTTAACTGGTTTTAACCACTTAATCAACTTTTCCATCAGTTCCGACACTTTTAACGGATTGGGTAAAACCACGGTCGAGCCGGAAATTCTGACCGGGACGGCTCGATATCTACCGGCATTTTGCTCGTCAATCTGATTTAATATCTGTTGATGAATTGCCAAAATATCGTTTTCGCTAATTGGTTTGCCCGTTTTGGCCAGCTGCTTGACCAATTCCCAGGCGGCGGCATGGTTAATCGCTTCCTGATGTTCTTTTAAGGTTTTACCGGAAACCGCCAAACCTTTTTCCACTACCAGGGCCGTCTCCTGACGCGAAAGGGTGTTGCCCTCAATGGCGTTGGAAGTATAGGTCAATTCAATCCGCAGCCAGTCATCCAGATTTTTAGTCAATTCCTGAGGCAACGGCCGCAATTTATCTAGTCTTTGTTTCTTTTGTTCCAAAAACTTCAACCAGTCTTTCATATACCGTGAAGTATAAAGCGTCGCTTTATGGTTTGTCAAGTACAAAAGAGCCCCGAGGTAAATCGGGGCTCTTTAATTTTTTTACCCTTCGGCCCATTCGACTTCGCTCAGGGTGATGATTACATCACATTCCCATTCCACCCATTCCACCCATGCCTCCTGGCATAGCTGAAGACTTATCCTTCTCGTCTTCTTTTTTGTCGGTAATCAGACACTCGGTGGTTAAAATCATGCCGGCAACCGAGGCGGCATTTTGCAGTGCCGTCCGGGTGACTTTGGCCGGATCTAAAATACCTTGTTTGAGCATTGAGCCAAACTCTAGGGTTAAGGCATTAAAGCCAAAGTCGGCTGTGCCGGCCTCAACTTTTTTGACCACCCAACCGGCTTCAGCGCCGGAGTTTTCCGCCAACAACCTGACTGGCTGACTTAGGGCATAGCGCAATATCTCCAGGCCGATCTTCTCGTCCTCATTGGCCGGTTTAACTGTTCCCAAAGCTTTAGCGGCTCTGAGAAGGGTAACCCCGCCGCCGGGAACAATACCCTCTTCGACGGCCGCCTTGGTGGCTCCGACTGCGTCTTTAACCCGCTCCTGGGTCTCTTTGAGCTCAATCTCTGTGGCCGCGCCGACGTTAATCACGGCTACGCCGCCGGATAACTTAGCCAGTCTTTCCTGCAGCTTTTCTTTATCAAAGTCTGAGTCGGTCGTCTCGACCTCTTTTTTAATCGAGGCAATCCGGGCCTGGATGGCGGTTTTGGCACCCTTGCCGCCGATAATCCGGCAGTTGTCTTTGTTGGCCCAGACTCTTTCCGCCCGGCCGCAGTCCTCGACAGTAACTGAATCGAGTTTCCGGCCGGTGTCTTCAGACACCAGGGTGGCACCGGTTAAAATGGCAATATCCTGCAACATGGCTTTTCTCCGGTCGCCGAAGCCCGGGGCTTTCACTGCCAGTAAATTAAAGGCGCCGCGCAGTTTATTAACCACCAGGGTGGCCAAGGCTTCGCCTTCGATTTCGTCGGCAATAATGACGATGTTTTTGGTGACTTTGACCGCCCCTTCCAAAAACGGCAGCAGGTCGGCAATCGCCGAGATTTTCTGCTCGGTGATCAAAATCACCGGATTCTCGATCTCCGACTCCATTTTATCCGGGTTAGTGACAAAGTAGGCCGAGACAAAACCGCTGTCAAACTCCATGCCTTCTTTATGGTCAATCGACATGGTGAAACCTTTAGACTCTTCAACCTCGACGACGCCGTCGCGGCCGACCAGTTTTAAAGCTTCGGCAATCTTGGCGCCGACGTTGCTGTCAGATGAAGAAATCGTCGCTACCTGAGTAATTTCCTCGTCGGTTTTAATCGGCTTAGAAATTTTCTTGATTTCATTAACCACTGCCTCAACGCCTTTATCAATGCCTTTTTTAACCAGCATCGGGTTGGCCCCGGCAGTAATGTTTTTGAGGCCTTTGGCCACAATCGCTTGAGCCAGCAGGGTTGAGGTGGTGGTGCCGTCGCCGGCAATGTCGTTGGTTTTTGACGCCGCTTCTTTGATCAGCTGGGCACCCATGTTTTCAAACGGGTCTTCGAGCTCGATTTCTTTAGCCACGGTGACGCCGTCATGAACAATGTTGGGTGCGCCCCATTTTTTGTCCAGGGCCACGTTTCTGCCTTTGGGGCCGAGGGTGGTGACCACCGCTTTTGATAAAATGTTTATCCCGCGTAAAAGTTTTTGCCGGGCATCTTCAGAAAACATCAATTGTTTTGCCATAAGTTACTCCTTTATTTGACGGTCGCCAGAACGTCTTTAAATTCGATAAATAATATTTCGTCTTTATCGGTGACTCCCAACTTAACTTCATTCCCGCCCCATTTTTTGTAAATAATCGTGTCGCCGGATTTACAGGGGGCCGGGCGTTTAGTGCCAGTGTCGGTAACTTCATCAGCGCCAACGGCTACCACTTTTCCCTGCTGGGGTTTTTCGTCATGAGAATCGGGCAAATATATACCCGCGGCAGTTTTCTTTACAGCTGCCACCGGTTCAACTAATAAATATCCAGCGGCCGGCTGGAGTTTTTTCTTGAGATCTTTGAGATCCGCCATACACTCCTCCTAATTATTTTTTTCTTTATCACTCCAGGGTAACAAGTGCTAGTTTAGGCAACTTAGCCGCTGTTGTCAAGAGGTTAATTTAAT
>JAUYJQ010000065.1 GCA_030699295.1 Candidatus Beckwithbacteria bacterium | reverse complement strand
TTGTATCTGGTTTAGCCCGCGGAGTTGACGGCTGGGCTCACAGGGTTTGCTTAGGAAATAAAGGGAAGACGATTGCTGTTTTAGGCCATGGCTTGGACAGAGTTTATCCGGCCGAACACCGGGGATTGGCTGAAGAAATCGTCAGAAGCGGCGGCGCTTTAGTCAGTGAATACCCCTTGGATTACCCCATCAGCCGGGCTAACTTTCCTCAGCGGGATAGAATCTTGGCCGGTTTATCGTTAGGCACTTTAGTGATCGAAGGCGGCCAAAAATCCGGTACTAAAATTACCGCTGGTTTTGCCGCCGATTACGGCCGGGAAGTTTTCTGTGTCCCCGGTCCAATCGACTCTCCTGCTTCGGCGGGCCCGGCTGAGCTAATCCAAAACGGCGCCAAGTTAGTCACTAAAGTCGAGGATATTTGGGAAGAGCTTAATTTAAATAAGTAAGTCTATTGACAATAAGTAAGGAAAATGTTATAAAGTAAGTTATGGATACAGTTTTAACCTTAAGTTCTAAAAACCAATTGACCCTGCCGGTTTCTTTAGTGTCATTTTTGGGATTGGGCAAGGGGGCCAAGCTGTGGACAAAACTGATAAATAAAACGATTGTGATTGAAAAAGTGGAGGACTCTTGGGATCAATTTCAAGGTTTATTGGCCAATCATCCGATGTCTAAGAAATACACCACTTTAGAAATAATTGCGATAGCAAAGAAGCGAGAAGCAAAAAGATTAGCCAAGAAATATGGCAAGTAAATTTGTTGATGCAAATATTTTTTTGGAGATTTTTACAAGATTGGGGAAGAAATCTGATCGGTCAAGAAGATTAATTCAATCAAGCTCATCTTTATGCTCAAATTTGTTGGTATTTTCCGAAGTGGTGTGGGTACTGGATTCATTTTATGAAATGGACAAAAAATTAATTATTGGCTGTTTGAGAAAAATACTGACTTCAAAGGTAGAGATTGACGAAAAAAAACTTTTAGTAAATGCGGTTAACTTCTATGAAAAAAATAATGTTGATTGGACGGATTGTCTGAACGTGTTTTTACTCAAAGATAAAAAAATTTCCAAGATTTATTCATATGATAAGGGATTAAATAAGTTTGGCTGGGTGAAAAGGGTAGAGCCCTAATTTTTTTACTTGACAGTTGACGCTGATTATATAATAGTGGCTTCTATGCGGTTAATCATTGTCGAATCGCCGACTAAGGCCCGGACGCTGTCCCGGTTTTTGGGAGATAAGTTTCAGATCGAAGCTTCAATGGGGCATTTGCGCGATCTGCCCAGAAAGAAATTGGGAGTGGATGTCGAACACAACTTTGAGCCGGAATACGTCATTGATAAGAAAAAGCAAGCCACCGTGACCAAGTTAAAAACTGCGGCTAAAGCGGCCGAGGCAGTAATTTTAGCCACCGACCCGGACCGCGAGGGCGAGGCGATTGCTTTTCACCTCCAATACATATTGAAAAACGGCGCCAAGTTTCAACGGATTGTCTTTCACGAAATTACCAAGGGGGCGATAGACGCGGCCTTACAAAATCCAGGAGAAGTGGATTTAAAACTATTTGACAGCCAGCAGGCCAGAAGAATTTTGGATAGGTTGGTGGGCTATAAACTGTCGCCGCTTTTATGGCGCAAGGTCCGTCGGGGGCTGTCGGCCGGCCGGGTCCAAAGCGTAGCCGTTCGTTTAGTCGTCGAGCGCGAGCAGGCGATCAAAGCCTTTATGCCCCTGGAGTACTGGGAGATTAAAGTTGAATTAAGCAAAGATGGAGTTAATTTTTTGGTTCAACTGATTAAAAACCCGGCCACCAAAGCCGAGTCACAAACGATTGTTAATGACTTGGAAGCGGCAAATTATCAGGTTTTAAAGGTCGATCAAAAAACCCTTAACCGTCATGCTTACCCGCCCTTAATTACTTCAACTATGCAGCGTTTGGCCGGAAACCGGTTGGGCTGGAGTGCCAAAAAAACCATGACCATGGCCCAGCATCTTTACGAAAACGGTTTGATTACTTACCATAGGACCGACAGCGTCAATCTGGCCCAGGAAGCGATTGCCAGTGTCAGGCAATATATTGGCAAGACTTACGGCCAAGACTATTTGCCCGATCAACCTAATTTTTATAAAGCTAAGTCAAAAAACGTTCAGGGTGCCCACGAAGCCATCCGACCGACTAATATTAGCGCCGACGCGGCCGAGTTGGGTAAAAGCGAGCAACGGCTGTATCAATTAATCTGGCAGCGGTTTGTGGCCTCACAAATGAGCCCGGCTGTGTTTCAAAAGACGGTGGTTCAGGTTCAAGCCAAAGCCGTCAAAGAATATGTATTAAAAGCCGAGGCGGAAAAACTGGAGTTCGACGGCTGGATGAAAGTGACTGACGGCTTTAAGTTGACGGAAGTTAATCTGCCGCCATTGATGGCGGGAGATAAACCGCAGCTCATAAAAGTTTTACCCGAGCAAAAGTTCACCCAGCCGCCGGCCAGGTACACTGAAGCCAGTTTAATCAAAGAACTGGAAAAACGGGGTATTGGCCGGCCGTCAACTTATGCTCCAATTCTGTCAACAATCCAGGACCGCTACTATGTGGAAAAAGTCGAGCAGAAATTACACCCCACCGCTATTGGTGAAACCGTGACTATGTTTTTGTTAAAACATTTTGCGGAAGTGATGGACTATGATTTTACCGCCAAAATGGAGGATGACTTAGATCAAATTGCCCTGGGTAAATTAAAGTCACAAGAATTACTCAAAAGTTTCTATTTACCTTTTGATAAGAAGCTAATTCAAGTGACGGAAAAAGCCGAGCGGGCCAAGATTGCCACCGAGTCGACCGGCGAGAAGTGCCCGGACTGTGACGAAGGCGAAATCGTCATCCGCCTCGGGCGCTTTGGCAAGTTTTTGAGCTGTTCCCGTTTCCCTGAGTGTAAATATACTGCCAAATATAAGGACGTGGTCGAGGGCGTGCTTTGCCCCCAAGACGGCGCTGAAGTCGTTGTCAAGAAAACCCGCCGCGGCAAAAGCTTCTACGGCTGCGGTAATTACCCCAACTGCAAGTGGGCCTCCTGGAAAAAGCCA
>JAUYJQ010000061.1 GCA_030699295.1 Candidatus Beckwithbacteria bacterium | reverse complement strand
GCCGATCTTGATTTTTTTGATCTGTTTGGCCGGGAATGTTTTGACTTGTTCGCCGGTAGTTTCCAGAATCTTAACCACTTCGGTTTTAACCATCTGTCCTAATACCTGGCTGGCCTGCTGCGGGTCAAGGTTTTTAAGATCATTAACCGTCAATTTATCTCCATTCTCCGGCACCAAGCTCCCCTGCACCCCCTTAATCAAATCTGCCGGCTGAACCTCGGGCCAATATTTTTGCCCAACCGTGACCAAGCCGAAAACTCCAAACCCCAACCAGGCTAGTTTTAACAATAACTTGACCATGAGTATAAATTGTAGCAGAATGGTAAGGTGAATATGAAAAAAGCCTTAATCGCTTTAAGTTTATACTTACTCCTGGCTTCCCCGGCTCTGGCCATAGAAGCCACCCGCTCTGGCAGAAACATCGAACGCCTGGAGCAAATGGAACAAAAACGAGAAGCGGCCCGTCTCCGCGTCCGGACGATTCGGGACGAAAACAAACAGAAAATTGCCGAGCATATCAATCAACAGCTGGTACACATCAGTGACCGGGCTGTTAAACACTTTAATAATATCCTGGAGAGGATGAGGCAGCTCTTGGAAAAAATCAAGACCCGGGCACCGGCAGTCGATATTACTGCCGCCCAGACGGCAATTGATTTGGCTCAAGCAGCAGTCGACGATCTGGCAAACAATATTTATGTGATTGAATTTACCAATGAATCCGGCTTAAGAGTCGGCGCTTCCACTGCCAAGACCCAACTGCGCACAGATATTAAAGCTGTCAGAGAAAAAGTCCGCCTCGCCCGCCAAGCGGTAGTTAATGTCCTCAAGGCGGCAAAAGCATTATGAAAAAATTGTTTTTACTGATTTTGGGTTTGGGCATCATTGCCGGCCTATTCTATTTTTCCACTAAACCAACCGTCGACGAAACCAAAACCACAGGCGAGGCGGAAGAATCAATGGAAATAAATGATGACCTGTCTGTGCCTGAACTGGAAGATTTCGACCAGGAAATTCAAGGTTTAGACGAATCAATCAACCAGCTTTAAGTACTGGTACAGCTCTCCGCTAGAAAAACCGTGCCGGCGATAGTATTCTCTGGTACCGATACTGGAGATAACGCTTAACTTTTTATAACCCGCGGCTAATACTCTGGCTTTAAATAGCAGCTGCCTACCCAAGCCTAAATGCTGGGTTTTGCCGAGTCCGCCTAAGGAGAGCGCGTGGCCGTAAACATGCAGTTCCCGGATCACGGCCGCCCCCTGTAATTCTTTAATCGGGGGCCCGACGTTGCGTCGGGGTAAACTTAAACGCAAGAAGCCGGCGATTTGATTGGTTTTGGTCACCCATTGTAAAAACTTTTCCCGGCCGATTGAAGTTTTATAAGTGATCATTTTCAGCCTCAAATCTTTTGGTCTAACCAGTTGGCTTCTTATTTCCCGAAAGCGGATCTCTTTAATTTTTTTGGCTTTGGCTTCAACCAATTGACGAAAGTTAGTGATCTTGTTGCCCACGACAATGTCGTCACCGGAAAAATCACGGATCATCCGCGATACCCGGCAGTACTCGGCCACCAGAGGTAAAACATTAACCATTACCTTCATTAACTCTGTTTGGCTGTAAGGCCGCCACAAACCTTTCTTATAGTAAGCCATTAATTCGGCCGTAGCGATTAAACTGCAGGGATAGATCTTTAGTTCATCCGGCCGGTACCACTTTTGGGAAAAAAGCTTGGCAAAATCAGCTATATCTTTTTTGGGTGTCGAGCCGTAAAGATTAGCCATCCAGTGAGCTTGTATCTTAAAGCCAAATTGTCTTAAAAGGACAATCGCTTTTCTGGTCGAGGCATTGGTGTGGCCGCGCCGGTTAAGTTTTAAGACCCGGTTATCCAGGCTCTGGATGCCGATCTGGATTTTAGTGCAGCCCATTTTTCTAAGTTCAATGAGCTGGCCCAAAGTAATAAAATCCGGCCGGGTCTCGATCGATAAACCAACACAGCGGCAAACAGCCGTTTCGTTGATTGATTGGGCCTTTAGTAACCTCGGCCACTCGGCCGTTCCGGAAATTTGCGGCCGGGTTAATTTTTTAACGGGTTTAAATTCGTTTAAGGCTTCAAAGCAGCGAGCGATAAACCAAAGTTTATAAGGCAATGGGTAAGCCGACCAGGTGCCGCCCAAGATGATTAACTCAACTTTATCGGTGGTGTGATTATTGGCGTAGTAAGTCTGCAGCCGGCTGGTGACCTGGTTATAGGGGTCAAAGTTATTGGCCGCCGCCCGCTGGGCGCCCGGCTCGGCCGATAAATAACTCTTGGGCATACGGACGTCGTCCGGGCAAAAAATGCATTTACCCGGGCAAGGATAGGGTTTCGTCAGTAAAGTGACCGGCACCACACCGGACATAGTCCGGATTGGTTTAGCCAGCATTTTTCCCGGATAGCCAAAGTGCCTTAAACCGGCAATCACATCGGCTTTGGTAAACAGCGTAGTCTTAGTCTTAGGGTAACGCCTGATAACTTTGTCGTAATCTTTCCCTGCCGCCAGTTCAGCCGCCACCTGCCGGAGTTGGGCCTTAAACTTTTCTGGGTTAAAATCAAACTTAGACATATGGATTTATTAAAACTTAACCGCCGGTTCTATTTAAAGACACAGCAGTATTTTAACAGATCGCGCCAGTCCCCTTGGCCCGGCTGGCAAAAACTCCTGCCCTACCTACAAGGACAGACCTTGAAGGTACTCGACCTGGGTTGCGGCAACGGGAGATTCGGCAAGTGGCTTGCTTCCCATTATTCAATTGATTATGTTGGCTTAGATGAAAATCAATATCTGCTTGACCGCGCCGCGGCGACCTTGCCCCGCGCCCGCCTCATTCGCCACAACCTAACCAAACCCTGGCTGATAAAAGACAAGTTTGACTTA
>JAUYJQ010000057.1 GCA_030699295.1 Candidatus Beckwithbacteria bacterium | reverse complement strand
CAGGCGTGGTTATTGTCCCGGGGGCAGTGCGTCGGTTGCGGCACCCCGCTGACTAAAGGCAGGGTGACGGCCAAAACCAGCAGCCGGGAAAAAATTAGCTGCAAATGCGGGAGAATTTTTATCCATGAGACGAAAACCAATAAATACCGTCGGGCGTTATTTGAAGAAGTTTAGGTGGCTGGTACTATTGGTGGCCATTCCGGCCAGCCTCTATGGTTATTGGCGCTGGGCCAATCTAGCGGTTGATAACAAAAACGAGACGGAACAGATTTTTGTCGTTCCCCAGGGGCAATCGACGAGTACTATTGCCCAAAGATTAAAACAGGAAAAACTGATCAAATCGCCGCTGGTGTTTCGTTTGCTGGTGGAGCAAAAAGACTTGAGTAGTAAGTTGCAGGCGGGGGATTTTCGTTTATCAGCGACCATGGACTTGGAGACGATTGTGGAAAACCTGACCCACGGTAGCCTGGATTTTTGGATTACTTTTCCCGAGGGGCTAAGGGTGGAAGAGTATGCGGCCAGGTTAGCCCAAAAATCCGACCTGGATGTCCAGAAATTCATTCTGGCGGCCAAACCAAGCGAGGGCCAGCTGTTTCCTGATACTTATTTAATCCCCAATACCGCCAGCGCCGAAGACGTCGTCAGTTTGCTGACTGATACCTTTAGCCAAAAAAGCCCGACTATTGATAAACGAATGTTGATTATTGCCTCAATGATTGAACGCGAGGCCAAACATGACCAGGACCGATTATTAGTCTCGAGTGTAATTCATAACCGTTTACAGATCGGCATGGCCATACAGATTGATGCGACGGTCCAGTACCTTTTGGGTAAACCAGGCGAGTGGTGGCCGAAAGATTTGACCAGGGACGATCTAAAAATTAACTCGCCATATAACACCTATTTAAATAGCGGCTTACCTCCGGCGCCGATTGCCAATCCCGGGCTGGCGTCTTTAAAGGCGGCGCTGAATCCGGCAGAGACCGATTATTTGTATTATGTCTCTGATTCGTTCGGCTACAATCACTATGGTGTTACCCTGGAAGAACACCAGGAAAATATTGCCAATTTTTTGACCCCTTGACAAATAGAGGTAATTTGTTAGTATATCTGTAAGTCAGCCTGTTCCTAGGCTAGTCTTTGTTGTTACTTTTTTTGTGATATCTGTGAACCTTTTTATTCTTGACAATTATTATTAGCTAAACATTAAACGGGTCAGCAGCCCGTTTCTTTATGCCTCGAATTTATTGGAAACAACAACCGAAAAATTTACCCGAACTAGATTTGGTTAGAGTCCAAAAAGAATCGTACGATTTGTTTCTAAATCAAGGCATCAAAGAAGCGCTGGCGAGCATTTCCCCGATTAGTGACTTTACCGGTAAGAATTGGCAGTTGGAGTTTTTGAGCCACAGCTTGGATGAGCCCCAGTACACTCCCCTGGAAGCGATGACCAAGGGCTTAACTTATGATATTCCCCTGAGGGTAAAGGCTAAATTGACGAACCTGCAAACCGGTGACACGACCGAGCAGGAAGTGTTTATGGGCGACTTGCCCCAAATGACGGCCACGGGCACGTTTATTATCAGCGGCATTGAGCGGGCAGTAGTCAACCAATTGGTGCGTTCGCCGGGGGTGTTTTTCTCCGGCGTCATTGACATGGCCACTGGTAGGAACCTGTATCAGGCGGAATTACGGCCGCTGCGGGGGTCATGGTTGGAGATAAACATTTCCCGCTATAACACCATTTCTGTAAAAATAGATAGGCACCGCAAATTAGCGGCGACAACCCTGCTTCGGGCGATTGAGCCGCATACTGACGAGGAATTGTTGAAAATTTTTAACGACGTCGATACCGACCAAAAACACCCGTATGTGTTCTCGACGATCGATAAAGACCCGACCAAGACTCATGAAGAAGCCTTGATTGAAATTTACCAGAAAATGCGTCCGGGAGAGCCGGCGATTTTGGACAACGCCAAAGATCTATTGCAGAAAATGTTTTTTGATCCCAAGCGCTATGATTTGGGGGACGTCGGCCGCTATAAGTTAAATCGGCGGTTGGGTTTGAAAGTGGACCCAGGCACCCAAGTGTTAACCGCCAATGATATTGTGGCGGCCATTAAACTGCTGATAAAACTGCAAAATGGCCAGGGAAAAGTTGACGACATTGACTCTTTGGCTAACCGCCGGGTGCGCCGCGTGGGCGAATTAGTCGCCAACACCGCCTTCCGTTTAGGCCTGTTAAGATTAGAGCGATCCATCCGGGAGAAGATGAGTCTGACTAAGGTAGATAGTGAAACCACCCCGTCGACTTTAGTCAATCCTCGGCCAGTGATTGCCGCAATTGCTGATTTTTTTAGAAGAAACAGGCTGTCAACAATTTTAGACCAAACGAACCCTTTATCTGAACTGGATAACTTAAGACGTTTGTCGGTGATGGGTGCCGGTGGAGTCACCAGGGAGCGGGCATCGTTTTCCATGCGTGACATTAATGCCAGCCAGTATGGCCGGATTTGCCCGGTCAGGTCTCCTGAAGGGCCAAATATTGGCCTGGTAACTTACTTAGCTTTATATGCCAGAGTGAACCCGTATGGTTTTCTTGAAACACCTTATCGACGGGTAATCAAAGAAACGGGTGGTGGCAAAGTAAAATGCCGGGTGACTGATGAAGTCGTCTATTTAGCTGCCGATGAAGAAGAAGATCATTATATTACCCATGCGGGAATTAAGATCGATACCAAAAGACATATTGCCGACGACTGGGTGCCGGCCAGATACCGGTCAGAATTTATTGAGGTTTCCACCGATAAAATTGAGTTTATTGATGTTTTACCCCGTCAAGTGGTGGGCACCTCTGCTTCCCTAATTCCGTTTATTGCTCACGATGAAGCCAACCGGGCATTAATGGGCACCCACATGCAATGTCAGGCAGTGCCTTTAGTGAAACCAGAAGCTCCGATTGTAGGCACCGGTATGGAAAGCGTTGTGCCTTTGGCATTAAACCGGATTATTAAAGCCGTCGCCTCTGGCAAAGTTGTCTATGTTGATGCCCAGAAAGTGATTACCCAAATTTCTGGTAAAGAAAACGCAAAATTCACTCAACAATTAAAACAATCTTCATCCAACAATATTACGATTGCCGGTAAAGAAATAACTTACCACATTACCAAGTTTTACCGTACCACCCAGTCTACCTGTTATTCCCAGAGACCATTAGTTAATATCGGCGATACGGTTAAGGCGGGACAAATTATTGTTGATGGACCGGGTTGTGACACCGGTGAATTAGCCCTGGGGCAGAATTTGACCATTGCCTACATGAGCTATGAAGGCCTGGGTTATGAGGACGCCATCATTATTTCTGACAGATTGGTCAAGGAAGACATCTTAACGTCAATTGTCATTAATGAATACGAATCTAAGATTATGGATACTAAACTTGGACCAGAGGAATTAACCCGCGACATTCCTAATGTTGGTGAAACTGAGTTGGCCAATTTGGGTGAGGACGGCATTGTGGTGATCGGCAGCCAGGTTGAGCCCAATGATATTCTTGTCGGTAAGATTGCCCCAAAAGGGGAGACGGAGTTAACGGCTGAAGAGAGGTTGCTGAGGGCGATCTTTGGAGAGAAAGCCAGGGAGGTGCGCGATACTTCTTTGCGGGTGCCTCATGGTGAAGGCGGTACAGTGATTGAGGTGAAAAGCTTTGATCGTGAACAGGGCGACGAGCTCGATCCAGGGGTAATTAAAAAAGTTGTGGTTAGGGTGGCCCAGATGCGAAAAATTGTGGTCGGTGATAAGTTGGCCGGCCGCCATGGTAATAAGGGAGTTATTAGTAAGATTGTGCCGGTTGAAGACATGCCCTATTTTGCCGATGGCACTCCGGTCGATATCATTATTTCCCCTTTGTCTGTTTTAGCCAGAATGAACCTGGGTCAACTACTGGAAGCTCAGTTGGGTTGGGCGGCCAAAAAGTTAGGTTACACGGTGGCCTTGCCGGTGTTTGAGCCGATTGACGAATCTTTAATTGCCAAAGAACTGGATAAAGCCAAACTACCCAACACCGGTAAAATCCAACTCTTTGACGGCCGGACAGGTGAACCTTTTACTGAAGAAACTGCGGTTGGTGTGGCTTACATCCTCAAATTAATTCACATGGTGGAGGACAAGACTCACGCCCGTTCCACCGGTCCCTATTCGCTGGTTACCCAGCAGCCGCTCGGCGGCAAAGCCCAAATGGGCGGTCAGCGTTTGGGAGAAATGGAAGTTTGGGCCCTTGAAGCCCATCGGGCGGCTCATACCCTTCAGGAAATGTTGACTATTAAATCCGACGACGTCGTCGGCAGGGCTAAGGCTTTCGAGGCGATTGTCAAAAGCCTGGATATCCCCGAAGCCACCGTGCCGGAATCGTTTAGAGTTTTGGTCAAGGAACTTAATAGCCTGAGTTTAAATATTATCCCCATGGGAGTGATTGAAGCCGACAATCTCAAGGAAGACGACGAAAAAGAAGACCAAAAAGAGGCCATGTTAGAGAAAAAATTAGAGAAAATAGAGAAACAAGATGAATAAACTAACTGACTTTACCAGTTTGCAAATAAAACTGGCCTCGCCGGAAGTGATCAAGTCCTGGTCGCACGGCGAAGTCCTCAAACCGGAAACCATCAACTACCGCACCCTCAAGCCCGAGAAAGACGGCCTGTTTTGCGAGCGGATTTTCGGCCCCACCAAAGACTGGGAGTGTTACTGCGGCAAGTATAAGCGTATCCGTTATCGCGGGATCATTTGTGATAAATGCGGTGTCGAAGTCACCCAGAGCCGGGTCCGGCGCGAGCGCATGGGTCACATCAATTTGGCTTCCCCGGTGACTCACATTTGGTTTTTCAAGGGCAGCCCCTCCCACCTATCTTTGCTTTTAGGGATCTCGCCCCGGAATCTCTCCGGAGTCATTTATTTTGCCAAGTACCTAGTGATCAGTGTTGATGCGGGTGTCAAAAAAGACGTCTTTAAAAATCTCGACGACCAATTTAACGCCAAAATTAAAGAGTTGGAAGCAACCACCAAGACTGACATTGCCGAGACTCAAGCTAAAGGCAAGGTTACGATCGCCGAGACCAAAAAGAAAATTAAAGCTAAAGAGCAACTGGAATTGGCTGTCAATGAAATCGAGTTAAAGACTAAAAAAGCAATTTCCACTATCAGGGAAACTCTGGCCTCAGAAAAAGATACGGCCAAAGAGGTCTTTGCCGCCGTCAAAGACCTAGTCAAACGCACCCAGCCTTTAACCGTTTTATCAGAAGAAGAATACATTAAGCTGTTAGATTATGACGCTGCCGATTTTCTCAAAGTGGGCATGGGAGCAGAAGCGATTTTAGAAGTCATCAAGCAACTCGATTTGACAAAATTGGCCACCAGGTACCGTGAAGAAATTCAAAAATATTCCGGCCAGCGGCAGATTAAGGCGATCAAAGTTTTACGCATCATCGACGCTTTTACCCGGGTGAGCATCGATCCCTCGTGGATGGTCACCACCACCTTACCGGTTCTGCCACCCGATCTGAGGCCGATGGTCCAGTTATCCGGCGGCCACTTTGCCTCATCTGACATTAACGACCTTTACCGTCGGGTGATCAACCGTAACAACCGTTTAAAACACCTGATGAATTTGGGTGCGCCGGAGATAATTTTAAGAAACGAAAAACGCATGCTTCAGGAGGCGGTCGATACCCTGATTGATACTTCTCAAGCCCGGGCGGTCAGGCGCCGCGGCGCCAAAGAGCTGCGCTCGCTGGCAGACATGCTTCGGGGTAAGCAGGGCCGTTTCCGCCAAAATCTTCTGGGTAAGCGGGTCGACTATTCCGGTCGTTCGGTGATTGTCGTCGGGCCGGATTTAAAACTCAACCAGTGCGGTTTACCCAAAATCATGGCCCTGGAAATTTTCAAGCCTTATGTCTTGCGCGAATTGATCAACCGCGGCTTTGCTCCCAACGTCAAATCAGCCAAGCACGTTTTAGAGCGCCGGCCGGCCGAAGTCTTTGATATTTTGGAAGACATTATTAAAGACCACCCGGTACTTTTAAATCGGGCACCGACGCTGCACAAGCTGGGAATTCAGGCCTTTTACCCGGTCTTAGTTGAAGGTAGTGCTATTCAGATTCATCCCTGTGTTTGTGCCGGTTACAATGCTGACTTTGACGGCGACCAAATGGCCGTCCATGTGCCCTTGTCCAAAGATTCAATCAGAGAAGCCAAAGAATACATGATGCCCAATTCCAATTTGTTAAAACCGGCCGACGGTTCACCGATTACCATCCCCAACAAGGAAATGGCTTTAGGGATTTACTACCTAACTTCAATCGATACCACCCTCCAGCCGTCCGAGACCATTTTTAGCAGCCAGGAAGAGGCAATTATGTTTTGGCAAACCAAAGCTTTTTCTCTGCGCCAGCCGGTTAAAGTTCGCTTAAACGAGATTATTGACACTACAGTTGGCCGGCTCCTGTTTAACCAGGCATTACCCAAAGCGCTGCAGTTTATAAACGACGAAGTTAATGCCTCGGGGATTAAATCGCTGATGAAAAAAGCCCTGAAGTTATGTTCCCGGGAAGAAACAGTTAAGTTGATCGACGACTTAAAGTCACTCGGCTTTGTGGTAGCGACGAACTCGGGTATTTCTGTGGCAGTCACCGACTGTAAAATTATCGATAATAAAGACAAATTAATCAGCGAAGCCAACAAGAAAGCGGCCTTGATTGAAGAGAACTATAAAAACGGCCTGATTACCATGGATGAAAAACGGCGCCTATCAAACGAGCTGTGGATGGATACGACCGACATCATTGCCCAGGCCACCTGGAATAATTTTGAGAGCAACAATGCCGTTAAAACCATCATCAATTCCGGCGGCACCCGGGCGTCTAAAGACCAGGTGAAGCAACTCGCGGCTATGCGCGGTTTGGTAGTTGATCCCCTGGGGAAAATTGTCGAACTGCCGACCAAGTCCAATTTCCGGGAAGGCCTGTCAATTTTTGAGTACGTCACCTCGGCCCGCGGTTCGCGTAAAGGTTTAACCGACTCGGCCATTAAAACCGCCGACGCCGGTTATCTGACCCGCCGTTTGGTTGACGTGGCCCACGACATGATTATTCGCCTCGAAGATTGCGGCACTAAAAATAGCCTGTTGCTGACTAATGCCGGCACCCGGCAGAAGTCTTTTGCCACCAGGATTGTCGGCAGATTTTTGGCCGAAAAAATCATAAACCCCAAGACCAAGAAAGTTTTGCTTAAAAAAGGTGCCTTAATTGAAGAAGAGCTGGCCGAAAAAATTGTTAACGCCAAAGTCAGCCAGGTGTTCGTCCGTTCGCCCCTGACCTGCCAAGCCAGATACGGTTTGTGCGCCCAGTGTTACGGTTGGGATTTCTCCACCAAAAAACCGGTCACCATTGGCGCTCCGGTCGGCGTTATTGCCGCCCAGAGTATCGGTGAACCCGGTACCCAGTTGACCATGCGGGTGAAACACTTTGGCGGCATTGTCGTTTCCGACGTCACCCAAGGGCTACCCCGGGTGGAGGAGTTATTTGAAGCCCGGACGCCCAAGCTGGCCGCTCCCTTGGCCGAGATTCCCGGCAAGATCAAGATTAAAGAAACCAATCAGGGATATCAGTTGACGATTACCCCGGTCGGGAGTAAAGGCCAAATGCGGACTTACCTGGTGCCTTTGACGGCTATCCTCAAGGTTAAAAACAACGAGTTGGTGGCTGTCGGCGACCACCTAAGTACCGGCCCTCTAAATGTTAAAAACCTGCTGGGTACTATCGGCATTCTCCGCGCCCAGGAATACTTAATTGAAGAGATTCAGGCGGTTTATGAGTCGCAGGGTATTCCTATCCACGATAAGCATTTCGAAGTGATTGTCCGGAAAATGTCCGATAAGGTCCAGGTAGACTCGGTCGGCGACACCAAGTTGTTAATCGGCGAGTTTGTCGAGCTACCCAAGTTTGAAGAAGCCAACACTCTGGCTAAGAAAGAGCATGGTAAGCCGGCTACCTCGAGGCAGGTCATGTTAGGGATTACCCGCTCGGCTTTATACACCGAGTCCTGGTTGTCAGCCGCCTCCTTCCAGCACACCTCGTCGGTCTTAACTGAAGCCGCCGCCGAGGGGAAAATCGACAAACTCTTAGGTTTAAAAGAAAATGTTATAATTGGCCGTTTGATTCCCACCAATGCCGAACGGGCAGGGATGGAGTAAAAATTTATGCCAACAATTAATCAACTGATCAGAAAACCACGCCGGCGCAAACCGAAAAAGATCAAGGCGACGGCTCTTAGGCGCACCTTTAACTTAAAGGAGCGGCGCATGATCGCCACGGTTAATCCGCAAAAGCGGGGAGTCTGTCTCATTGTTAAAACCATGACGCCGAAAAAACCCAATTCAGCCTTACGTAAAGTTGCCCGGGTGCGCTTGTCTAATAAACAGGAAGTCACTGCCTATATTCCCGGTATCGGCCACGATCTGGCAGAGCACTCGATTGTCCTGGTCCGCGCCGGCCGGGTCAAAGATTTGCCCGGCGTCAAATACCACATTATCCGGGGTAAATACGATGCCGCCGGGGTAGCTAACCGCAAAACTTCCCGGTCCAAGTATGGTACTAAATTATCCGGAGCCACCACGGCCACCGCGGCAGCTACGGCTGCAGTTTAAATATGTCACGAGCTAAAGGTGCGCCCCGGCGCCAGATTAACCCCGACCCGATTTACCACAGCCAGTTGGTGTCCAAGCTGATCACCGTGATCATGCGCCACGGCAAGAAAACTGTCAGCCAAAAGCAGATTTACACTGCTTTAGATCAGATAAAAGAGAAAACCAAAGAAGACGCTGTCAATGTTTTGCGTCAGGCTTTGGATAATGTAAAACCGGTGATGGAAGTCCGCTCCCGGCGCGTCGGCGGCGCCGCTTACCAAGTGCCTTCGCCGGTTCGGGGGGAAAGGCGCGAGGCTTTGGCCATCCGTTGGCTGATCACCGCCGCCCGTTCCCGCAGCAACTCCCAATACCACCATTTTTATGATAAATTGACCGCCGAAATTTTAGACGCGGCTAAAAATCTGGGCGGCGCGGTCGAGAGAAAGAACCAGATTCACAAAGTTGCCGAAGCCAACAA
>JAUYJQ010000055.1 GCA_030699295.1 Candidatus Beckwithbacteria bacterium | reverse complement strand
CGCTTATGGATCAGATTGAAGAGGTCAGGCGCAAGACCGATATTGTCCAGCTGATTTCCGAAACCGTGGCTTTGAAAAAAGCCGGCCGGAATTTTCGGGCGTTGTGCCCGTTCCACGAGGAAAAAACGCCCTCGTTTATGGTCTCGCCCGAGAGGCAGATGTTCAAGTGTTTCGGCTGTCAAAAGGGCGGGGATGCTTTTAAGTTCGTCATGGAGCGGGAGCGCCTGGAGTTTGGCGAAACTCTGCGCTTGCTGGCCGACAGGGCCGGGGTTCAGCTCAAAGAGTACCGGCCCGGCCCCGATCAGCAGATTAAAGAAAAACTTTTGGAAATCAACCATTTAGCCAGCGAGTTTTACCACTTTCTGTTAACCGAGCACAAACTGGGTAAGCCGGCCTTGGATTATCTGCTCAAGCGGGGGATTACTAAGAGCTCAATCAAGACATTTAAACTGGGCTTTGCTGCCGACGAATGGGAGAGTTTGCGCCGCTACCTAACCAAAAAGAAAAACTATCAGGATGAGGATTTGGAGCGGGCCGGTTTGGTGATCAAGGGACAAAAAGGCTTTTACGACCGTTTCCGCGCCCGGATCATGTTTCCTTTGTTTGATCATCGCAACCGGGTGGTCGGTTTTTCCGGCCGGGTACTGGCATCGGAAACTAAAGAAGCCAAGTACGTCAATTCTCCGGAAACGCTTTTGTACCATAAGTCCGAAGTGCTCTACGGCTTGGAAACTACCAAAGAGGCTATCAAAAAAGCCAATAAAGCTGTGGTGACAGAAGGCGAGCTGGACGCGATTTCATCTTACCAGGCGGGGGTAACTAACGTGGTGGCCATTAAAGGCTCGGCCCTAACGATTGAACAGATAGATTTATTAAAGCGGTTTTGTGAGCACCTGGTTTTGGCTTTAGATATGGATACAGCCGGTGATGCCGCTTCCCGGCGGGGGATAGAACTGGCGGAAGCCAAGGGTTTAAATGTCCGGGTGATTCGGCTAGCCTACGGTAAAGACCCGGACGAGTGTGCTCAACATTCGGCGCGGTTATGGAAAGATTCAGTTAAAGCCGCCGTGCCGGTTTACGATTTTTACATTGAGTCGGCTAAAAAAAGATTCGGGGTGGCCACCCCCGAGGGTAAACGGCAAATTAGTGATGAGCTGAGCCCGCTTTTGTCAAGAATCAGCAACCAAGTGATTAAAGCCCATTACGTTAAAAAACTGGCCGGAGTGCTGGGAGTCAGTGAAGACGCAGTCAGTCAGGAAGTCAATAAAAAATATACCCCGCGAGCCTCAAGTGAGGCGGAGCCAACCCGAAAACCGGAAACATCACAGACCCGGCAGGAGCGGTTAGAACAATACCTGTTATCCTTGGTATTGCAGCTGGATAAGCAGATGGCGGCCACGGTTAGGCGGATTGATTGGCGCTGGTTGGGAGCCGGAGCCGTCGGGCAGATTGGGACCAAGTTACAGCAATGGTTTAAAAAGCAGACGAACTGGGAGATTAACCGCTTTGTTAAAGACCTACCTGAGGAGTTGGTTGGGGCAATCGACTCGGCCTACCTGACTGATTTAAAACAGCTAAATGGTGATGAACCCGGGCTGATTAAGGAAATTGATAAAACCTTAACCGAGCTTAATAAACTGGCTACCAAAACCAAACTGACTCAATTAACCCAGGCGCTTAAAGAAGCCACGAAGCAAAAAGATGAGGTTAAGCGTAAGGCTCTGGAGCAGGAGTTAGTGGAGACGACCAGGCTTTTAAGCTATAATCACGACTAATATGGCCAAGACAGCTAACACTTCCAAGCTTTTCCAAAAGGGTAAAAAAGAAGGCTTTTTAACCCAGGAAGAAATCTTAAAGTTTTTCCCCGACGCCGAGAAACGCTTAGACGAGCTCGATAATCTTTATGACCGTTTGGAAAAAGCCAATGTTGACGTTTTCGATACAGACGAAGAGGAATTAAAAGAAGACGTTAAAAGCACCACCGAATTGGAAAAAGAACTGGAGTCACTTAACACCATGGAAAAAGTCGGCAGCAACGACCCGGTGCGCATGTACCTCAAAGAAATCGGTCGGATTAAATTGCTAACCCGGGAACAGGAGATTGATTTAGCCCAGGGAGTTGACCGGGGCGACCGCCGCTCCAAAGAAAAGTTGACCACTTCCAACCTGCGGCTGGTGGTATCGATTGCTAAGAAATATATCGGCCGGGGGATGAGTTTTTTGGACCTAATCCAAGAGGGTAACAAGGGTTTGATCCGGGCAGTGGAAAAATATGACTGGACTAAAGGCTTTAAGTTTTCCACCTATGCCACCTGGTGGATCCGCCAGGCAATAACCCGGGCGATTGCTGATCAAGCCCGGACAATCAGGATTCCGGTCCACATGGTGGAAACAATCAATAAGCTGGTGCGTATTTCCCGGAAGTTAATGCAGGAACTCGGCCGCGAGCCGGCGCCGGAAGAGATTGCCAAAGAGATGGAGATCCATCCGGAAAAAGTCCGGGAGATTTTAAAGATTTCCCAAAAAACTACCTCTCTAGAAACGCCGATCGGCGATGACGAGGACAGCTATTTAGGCGACTTTATTCCCGACGAAACCCAGCCATCGCCTTACGACGCTACCTCGATCAAAATGCTCAAGGAAAACGTTGAAGAAGTTCTCGATTCATTGTCCGAGCGGGAAGCTAAAGTCTTAAAGATGCGCTTTGGTTTGGATGAAAACAAGCGGCCGATGACTTTAGAAGAGGTGGGGCGGGAGTTTGGCGTGACAAGAGAAAGAATCCGCCAGATTGAAGCCAAGGCCTTAAGAAAATTAAAGCACCCGTCGCAAAGAAAAAAGCTGCAGGATTATTTAGACTGACGTTTGCGGGCCGGCGAAGCGTGTTTGGGGTTTTTGTCTTTTTGGAACAGGGCCAGGTAAAGAATTTCCAGGATACCCAAAGTATTAACAAGCAACAGGAAAATAAACCAGCCTCTTTGGTTATTGCGGCCGCTCCGCCACAGAGAATAGCCTTTCCAAAACAAGCCCCAGATTACCAGTGATGGTAGCCAGATAAACATTGTCCGCAAGAATTGCGATGAAGAAAAGAAGTCAACGGGGTTAATAAACGGCGCAGTCATGTTTTATCTTAGCATAACCAAACCAGGCAGTCGGAAAATCAGGAAAAACATCCACCAATATGGCGTTTTAGGAATTAAAATATGTGATAGTGATCTGCAAAGAGAGATAGTGGGTTTAATGGCTGGGGTTTTAGGAGATGACAATGTATAATAAGGTGTATTTGACAATCAAATATTCATTCCGCGGTGGCGCAATGGCAGCGCTGGCGACTGTCAAAATGGCAGCGCTCGATAGCAATATCGAGATGAAAATTGGGTGAATTCAGGGAAACCTTAACTGGCAATCCTGAGCCAAGCCCACGAACTACATAAAGTTCAGGGAAGGTGCAGAGACTAGGTGAGTACACCATTTAGCGCCCAACCAGCCCCTGGCTGGAAGAGATAGTCCACACCATAGGGAAACTTATGGATTAGTGTAATCGCAAGGTTACAGGTT
>JAUYJQ010000039.1 GCA_030699295.1 Candidatus Beckwithbacteria bacterium | reverse complement strand
TTTAGCCGCCGGCAGTGGGGATTGCAAACTGGAAGACGTCGATGCCGAAAAAGTAACCGATGACTTTCATCAGCGCCCAAGCAGCAGCCACGATTCCCAGCCCGACCAGGGCCATAGTAATCCGGTCGCGGGCGGCCTGGGTTTGGGTTTTATCACCGCCGGACATGATCCACTGGATACCGCCCCAAACCAGGAAAGCAAAAGTTAAAATTGAGGCAATAATCATTGCCACCTGAATACTGGCAGACAAAAACTTGCCGATATCTTTGACCCCGGCCTGGGGTTCTTTGATGGTGATCGAAGCTTGGGCGAGGGCGGCTTTAATGAAAGACATAATTGATTATGAACCAGATTTTTAGTTAAAGTCAACACCTTGTCTTTTCCTTTGCCTGGATTCAAGATAGCGCTTGACTGCTTCGAGCGAGGTAAGCCAGTTGCGTTTTTCTTTATGAGCCTCGAGTTTTCCCTGGCGCGCCAATAGATTCAAATACTTGGGAGAGAAACGGGTTTTTTTGGCAATAAGAACCAGGGGATAAAATTTCTCCCTTGACTTGGTTGCGGGCGTTAAAGTTTTAAGATAAATGTCAAGGGATCTTTCTACTGTTTGGGCCACAAAGCGAACCAGGGGGAGAAAGTCGTCTCTGTCCGCTTGTTGCAATACCTGATAATATTTTTTCCGGTCATTTTTTAGAATAATTGCCAAAGGGTAGCCCTTTCTCATAAGGACGACATTCATTGTCAGCCGGGCAGTTCGGCCGTTGCCGTCTAAAAACGGATGAACAAAAACCAGTTGGTGATGGAACCTAGCGGCCAACTCAATCGGGTGGAGCCGACGGCGGGTTTTCCCGAACCAATTGATCAATTGCGCCATCGATCCCGGAACAGCGCTGGCATCTGGCGGAGTGTGATCGGTGCCGGTAATAAAAACATTGCTTTGCCGGTAACGTCCAGCCCAATCTTCATCGGTTTTTTTCATTACCAAACTGTGCAGCTCTCGGATTAATTTTTCCGAAACAGTCACTCGATGCCGTGGTTGAAGCAGTTCGTATAAAAATTCCAAGGCTTCATGATGATCTTTGGCTTCCAAATGGTCTTTTAGCGGTTTATTTTTTACAGTAATACCTTCACTGATAACCCAAAAAGTTTCTTTGAGGGTCAGGCAGTTGCCTTCAATCGCATTGGAGTTATAAGTCATTTCTATCTGGAATTTTTCCCGGAGTTTTTTAACCGCAATTGCCGGTAACGGCCGTAATCGTTGGAGCCTTGTCAGTTTTTGGTCGATTCTGGAGAATAAATCACTAATATGGTTTATCATAATTTTAATGATATCCCATATTAAGAGTTTGTCAAGATTTTATGGTTGCGGCAGGCGGATGTCAAATGGTCCCCTGACCGAGGTGGTAATTCCCAGGAAATAGATTACCAGCCGCCAAATGATCCAGACCGCGGCCAAAAGGGCCAGCCCGGCAATGGCGTCGGTGATTTTTTCTTTGGCGCCCTTGGCCGCTTCCGGGTTGCCGCCGGAGGTAATCCACTGGATGCCGCCCCAAATCAAATAAACAAAGGTTAAAACCGAGCCCAGAATTAACGCCACCTGGAATAGATTGACGACAAAATCGCCGATGGAATCAAATTTAAAAAAACCGGTTCGGCTGACTTCCGTATCAATGTTGGTTAATTTGGCCATAAATTACAGCGTCGGCCACGCCGGATTCAAGATGTCCAAACCGGTAACCGTGGAGATAATTTTGATAATTAAATATGACAGCACCAGTAAGACCAAACCGAAAATGCCGTCAAACAGCTTGGTTTTGGCCCGGGTCAGCCGGTCCGGGTTATTGCCGGCAAAGATCCAGTCGAGCGCCCCCCAGATTAAATAGAGTAAGACAGCCAAGCCGCCGACGATGACCATGAACTGCCAGAAAATGGCAATGTACTTGGCCAGTGCCCGACCGCCATCGGTGGGCAGATTGTCAATCGCTTTGTTGACTATGGGCATTAAGGCACCACCTTTTTAATTAAACTCTCCAAGTTTATTATATCCAATCCGGTGACTTTGCCCAGAATCCAAATGATTGACGTGGATAAAACTAAAACAAACAACCCGGCGATGGCCGTGCTCATTTGGCTTTTAGCCTTGTTCATTTGCTCCGGGTTGCCGCCGGATGAGGTCCACTGGAAGGCGCCGATCACAAACCAAAACAAAAATGCCAAGCCGCCGAAAATTGTCAGGACGGTAACAATATTGGAAAAAATCTCGGTGAGGCGGCCGGTGACGCCAGCGCCGGCGGTTTTATACAGGCCCTTGTTAAAGCCGGTAATCTCCAAAGCCTCGTCGGCTAAAAATCTAGGGGCCATAAACTTTGGGGTTAATAATTGCCAGGGCGTTGCCGAAAAAGATCAAACCCAAGATGCCGGCCAAAACCAAACTGCCGCCGGCCACCAGCAAGCCTAAAAGTGAGATCCAGATTCTGGACGAAGCGGTTTTGACCAGTTCCGGATTGCCGGCCGAGCCGATGTACTGGA
>JAUYJQ010000014.1 GCA_030699295.1 Candidatus Beckwithbacteria bacterium | reverse complement strand
GTACAGGTACTTTGATTTTAGGAAGCTTTCGGAATTAATAATAATTCCCTTTTTAGTTGACGGCGAATAAAGCAGGGGAGATAAGCCGGTGAGCAGGTTGCCCAGACTGGTCCAGCGGTTTTTTTTCAAGCGGAAGTATTCCCGGTTGAGGACGTAAACCCGATTAAACCAGTCGCGGCCGACCAGTTTTTTAACGATTTTATAAATGTCGGTCCAGCCGGTATTTCTGGTGTTGGATTCGCTGACATAGAGCCGGCTGTTTTTGGCAGCAATCATGTCGATGTCGAAGTGGCCGCGGTAACCGGCAGCGGAGAATTGACAGGCAAGGTAGTAGCCAATATCGAGCAGCTGCGTTTTTAGCCGGTTAGGGAGAATCGAGCTATTAACATCCATGCCGTAATATTTGCCTTTATCAGTGACTGCTAAAATGCCGTGGAACAGCATCTCGATCCTGCCGTTGGTTTTGATTTTGAACTCGATGCTGGGAAAACCGCCACCAAGGGCGGAGTTAACCTTGACCAGGTCTTCGACGACGACGGGGAATTTTTCCCAGTAGTGCTCGCGGCCCAAAATTGACTCGAGTTTGTTAACGCAGGCGGGGTAGTTGCCGGGCAGGTCGTTTTTTCTAAAGATCAGGATGCCGTTGCCGCCGCTGCCTTTATTGGTTTTGATTACCACCCCGTGGTTTTTAAGATATTTGTGGGCGGCGATTCGGCTGGCTTCGATTCTGCCGGAGCAAATCAGGCCGTTGGGCATGACCAAGCCGGCTAATTGGCGGATGCCGGATTTACTGCCAAAAAAATTGACCGTCCAGGCGGAATCAAGGTCCGGCGCTTCCGGGGTGCGGACCGGGACCCCGGCCCGCTCTAAAGCCGCTTTTAATTGATAAAATTGAGGCGTGGCCGAGTAGGCTAACAAAGTAACTTGCCGGTAGAGGGCCAGTAAAGCAATTAGCTGACGGAAACTGCCCCTGTCTTTTATCAGATCAAGGCAGAGTTGGTGGGTGGTTCCCTTAGGGGTAATAATGGACCCATGGTTATATTTTAGCAGTGACCGGGCATAGGTTTGAAATTCGGCGGCAATGGGTTTGGGGGAGATGTAAACAAAGTCGGTTGCGGCCGCGGCGGTAGCCAGGAAGAAACCGTCACCGGTATTTTCGATGTCTTCGATGTCTTTAATCCTGCGGACGGAGTCGGAATAAGTGTTGAGAAAACTCCACTCGTCTTCGACGACGTTATAAACGTAAACGGTAATGTTTTTGGTTTTGATTGCCGGAAATTCCATGGCATAATGATAACATTATGGATCAAGCCGGCCTGACCAGTACTGAAGCCAAGAAGCGATTGGCTAAATTTGGCCCCAACGAGCTGGAGGCAAAAAAAAGACTGGGTGATGTAGAGATTTTATTAAATCAGTTTAAGTCGCCGCTGATTTATATCCTACTGATAGCCATGGTGATTACCGGCGTGTTTTTGAATGATATTGAGGATACGGTAGTAATCGGCCTGGCAGTTGGCTTTAACACGATTTTAGGCTGGTTTCAGGAAAGAAAGGCCGATCGCTCGCTCGAGGCCCTGGCGGCGGTATTAAAGCCCCGGGCAAAAATAAAGCGGGACGGGCTGTGGCGGAAAATCGAAACCAGGTTGGTAGTCCCTGGAGACGTTTGCCAGCTGGAACAGGGCAGCCGAATCCCGGCAGACGGCCGGATGGTGGCAGCCAACTCTTTGTCAATCAACGAAGCCGTGCTGACAGGCGAGTCGGCATCGGTTAATAAAGATGTGGGCGGCGAGGTGTTTATGGGCACCGTGGTCGCCTCCGGTATCGGGGAAATGGTGGTGGAAACTACCGGTATGGCCACCCGTTTCGGCAAAATTGCTGCCAGCCTGACCGAAACGCGGGAAGAGGCGACGCCGCTGCAGCGCCAGCTCAACCGGCTGGCCCGGGTGCTGGCGGTAATTGTCCTGTCGATTTCCGTGCTGGTGGCGGTAGTCGGTCTGGTTAAAGGCATTAGCCTTAAAGAAATTTTCCCGACGGCCGTGGCTTTGGCTGTGGCCTCGATTCCCGAGGGGCTGGCGGTGGCCCTGACGGTGATTTTAGCCATTGGCATGCAGCGGATTTTAAAGCGGAAAGCTTTAGTCCGCAAGCTGGTGGCGGCCGAAACTTTGGGCGGAGTGACGGTGATCTGCTGTGATAAAACCGGGACCTTGACTGAGGGTAAAATGAAGGTGGTTAATGCCCTGACTGATGATCAATCCCGATTAAGACAGGCGGCTATTTTATGTAACGACCTTAGAGACCCGCTGGAGATAGCCATGATGGACTGGGCTTTGAGCCTGCCGGGAAAGGGCGAAAAGAAACTACCGCGGTTGGCGGGATTGCCCTTTGATTATAAGAAGAAATACATTGCCACTTTGCACCCCGGATTGTTGCTGGTTTCCGGCGCCCCGGAAATAATCCTGCAAAAAAGTACCGGGGTAAACACTAAATCCTGGTTAAAACGGTTTGCCGTCGAAGCCGATAAAGGTCATCGTTTAGTCGGCTTTGCTTATAAGCCCAGCCAGGCGGAAACCGTGGTCGATTCAGATATTAATAATTTACATTGGCTGGGGGCTTTGGTTTATCAAGATCCGATCAGAGCCGGAGTTAAAGATGCCCTGGATAAAGCCCGGCAGGCGGGGATTAAAATTAAATTGATCACCGGCGATTTTAAAGCTACGGCCGAGGCGATTGCTGCACAAGTGGGGATTAGCCCGGGAGATGTTTACAGCCGGGTCAGCCCGGAGCAGAAATTAAAGATCGTGGCCGAGCTTCAAAACCGGGGCGAGGTAGTGGCCATGACCGGCGACGGCGTCAATGACGCTCCGGCCTTGAAAAAAGCCGATATCGGTATTGTTGTTTCCGACGCTTCAGATGTATCCAAAGAAACCGCCGATATGGTTTTACTCGATGACAACTTTGCCACGATTTTGGCGGCGGTGGCTGAGGGCCGGCTGATACGGGACAATTTAAAAAAGGTAATTCTTTATCTTTTGGCTGATTCATTTGCCGAGATTATTATTGTGGTGCTGTCGCTTATAGCCGGAGTGCCGCTGGCAGTGACCGCGGGCATGATTTTGTGGATTAACCTGATCTCTGACGGTTTTCCCAACCTGGCTTTGACAATCGAGCCGGCTGAGGGGGACTTGCTTGACCAGCCGCCGTACCGGGGTAGGTCATGGCTGATTGATAAGAAAATGGTCTGGTTGATCGGGCTGATTTCAGGGCTATCGGCAGTCATGGCCTTTGCCGCTTATTGGTACTACTTCCAGCATCCGGGCTACGGCTTAATTCACGCCCGGTCGGTGGCTTTTTCGATCTTGGGGTTAAACTCTTTAGTTTATGTTTGGTCGGTTCGGGCCCTGCACCGGCCGCTGTGGCAGGTGAGGCTGAATAGGAATTGGTGGCTGGTACTGGCGGTCGCCGCCGGCTTGCTGCTGCAGCTACTGGGCTTGTATTCTGCCTGGGGGCAAAGATTCTTAGGCACCGTGGCCATCGACGGCCGGGAATGGCTGATGATTGTCAGCTTGAGCCTGCTGATGCTTTTGACGATCGAGGGGGTAAAATGGAAATTCAGCCATGATAAATAATTTATTGTTGCTCATCGGTTTTTCGGTTTTGTTAATTAAAGCCACAGATATTATTAGCGAAAGCCTGAATCATCTGTCCCGGATTACCCGGATGGGGAAGTTTGCGATTACCTCTTTTTTGTTGGCTTTTGCCACCAGTGTTCCGGAATTAGTGGTGGGGATTACCGCGGCTCTTGAAGGTCGGCCGAGTTTGTCTTTGGGAGTGATTTTAGGCAGTAATATTGCTAATCTGTCTTTGGTGATTGGCACTGCGGCCTTGATCGGCGGGAGTTTGTCGGTAGCCGGCCAATGGTTTAAATTCGATATCTTCAGTGTGTTTCTGGCAGGCACCATGCCCTTAATCCTGCTTTTGGATAAAACTCTATCCCGGAGTGATGGTTTGATCTTAGTGATGATTTACGGCATTTATAATTATGGGATTTTAATGGGAAAAAAGCGCCTGGTTCCACCGGTTAGCGGCCGCTTTAAATTGCTGATTTTAAAGAACCAGCTGGCAAATAAAAAAATGGATCGTTGGCTGATCTGGTTATTTTTCTGGACGGCGGTGCTGATATTTAGCGCCAATATGATTGTGAACGCGGCGATTAATTTTTCCCACCTTTTAGGCGCACCGGTGCTGCTGGTGGGAATGTTTCTGGTGGCCGTCGGCGCCACCCTGCCGGAATTGACATTTGAGGCCCGGGCGATTAAAAAACACCAGGCGGGCATGGTGTTGGGGAATTTGACCGGCAGTATTGTGGTCAACTCGACCCTGATTTTAGGCTTGGTCAGCCTGATCAAACCGATCAAACTGGACAATGGTTTAAACGAATATCTGTTGGCGGCGGCGGCGTTCGGGGTGATGTTTTTGCTGTTTTGGTTATTTATCAGGAGCAAGAAGAAACTAGAGCGTTGGGAGGGGCTGGCGCTGGTTATGGCTTACTTTATCTTTGCGCTTTTAGAGTGGGGGAAGTAGTGGCTTTGGCTCGGCACACGAAATTTCCAGGTGCTCGCGCGTGCCGTGAGTGTGCGACATGACTGCGCTCCTGAAATTTGTGTACCTGCGCCAATTTACTTGACAACGAGGGATTGGGTGCTATATTAGGTTTATTAAACTGCCCGAAGAGGCAGTTTTTTTATGAGTGAAAAAATTAAAATAATTAACGGGCAAGAGGTTGAGAGGGATTATTGGTTAAGACGGCCATTTTACGCTTTTCAGTTGTGGTCGCCTTTGGGTGCCCACGTTGAAGCCTTAGCCCAGATTAAACAAGGTTTACCCGTGTCGGCAGACGTTTTGGCAGTGGCTGAGGCAGATTTTGAAATACCTTATTTAAATGAGAAGTTTTTTGATACAATCGCCAATTGGAATGAAAAAGACGAGACTGTTAGAGATGGAGAGAACTCACGAGAGAATTTTAGTGAAGGACTGATGACGTTTATTGCAGAGGAATTTGGTAAGGATACAGAGACAGACGTAGTATATGCCCGTTTCAATAAAGAAGGCTATCGAGCTATGGACATGAAAGGAGAGCTGCTTCGGGCGGCAGTGTCAATGCGGCTGAGTCAGCTCGAAAAACAAGCCGGGGGGCTTCAGGGCTGATTTTTTTGCTACAATGGCTTAATGCAAGTCGTTGCTGATCTTCAGTTACATTCCAAGTATTCGCGGGCGGTGTCGCCGGATATGGTCATCCCGATTATGGCCGAGTGGGGCGAGAAAAAGGGGATAGATTTACTGGCTACCGGTGACTGGACCCACCCCTTATGGTTTAAGGAACTGGAAGCTAATTTAGAAGAAGCCGGCGAGGGGATATATAAACTAAAGAATTCAACCAAAAAAACGCGCTTTTTATTATCCGGAGAGATTTCTTCGATTTATACCGACGGCGGCAAAGGCCGGCGGGTGCATACCTTGTTTTTTGCCCCAAGCTTGGAAGTGGTTAGAAAAATCAACGAGGAGCTGGTCAAACGCGGGGCTAATTTGTTAAGCGATGGCCGGCCGATTGTCGGTTTATCCTGCCAGCAGCTGTGTGAAGCTGTCTGGGGCATTGATGAGCGGGTGCTGGTGATTCCGGCCCATGCCTGGACGCCTTGGTTTTCCCTCTATGGCAGCAAGTCAGGGTTTGACTCGATTGAGGCGTGTTTTGGAAAATATAGCGATAAGATTTATGCGGTGGAAACCGGTTTATCTTCCGACCCGGTGATGAATTGGCGCATTCCTGACTTGGATTCTCGGGCAATTATCTCTTCCTCCGACGCCCATTCACCCAAAAAAATGGGCCGGGAGGCCACGGTATTTTCCGGAGACCTTAAAGGCGAACTAACTTTTACCGATATTGCCGGAGCCATTGGCGAGCGTTTCTTGGGAGAAAATAAAGGTAGGTTAAAAATTGCTTATACAATTGAGTTTTACCCGGAAGAGGGCAAGTACCATTACACCGGTCACCGTAACTGTAAGGTGGTCCAGTCACCTGAAGAAACCAAGAAAAAGGGG
>JAUYJQ010000025.1 GCA_030699295.1 Candidatus Beckwithbacteria bacterium | reverse complement strand
GGTTTCCGACTCGACGCCTTTAGCCAGTTTATGCCGGCCGGCCGAGACAACGGTCAGTGGTCCGGGCAGGAAATTCTTGTATAGGTTTATAGCAGAAGTATTTAGTTTGACATATTTTGAGGCCATGGTTTTATCGCTGACAGCCACCGATAGCGGCCGGCCTTCGCGCCTGGTTTTATAGCGCAAAAGCTTATCTACAGCTGCTTGATTGGTAGCGTCCACGCCGGCACCGTAGCAGGTTTCGGTCGGATAGATGATTAGGCCGCCGGCGCGCAAAACCTTAGCCGCCTGATTGAGTTGAAACTTGAGGTCGGTCATTGATTGGGTTATATTTTACACTAGATATGCTGATACTTCTAAACGAGAGTCTTTGGGGAGATGAGGGATTTTCGGCTTTGGCAGTGATGCAAAACTTTTGGGAAATGCTAGGAGTGGTGATGCGTGATACGGCGCCGCCCGGGTTTTATGTCGTCGGCTGGTTGTGGGGTCGGTTGTTTGGCTTTTCTGAAATTGCTTTAAGAAGCTTAACTTTATTGTTAATGCTGGGGGCAGCTGTTTTTGCCGGCTTGATTGTTTACCGGATAAACCGGGACAAGGTTACAGCCATATTAACCGGGATGCTGGCTTTTTTCAGCCCGTTTAGCTTTCCGTTTGCCTTTGAGTGGCGAATGTATGCTCTGTTGACTTTTGCCATTATGGGCTCGGTATATTTTTTTATCGCCCGCAAGTGGAAAAGTTATGTAGTTTTGACCCTGATAGCTTTGTATACCCACCATTTTGGTCTGTTTACTTTAGCCGCTGAAGGCTTGTGGTTTTTACTAGTTGAACGGCCTAAGCACTTGATTAAAGGCCTGTGGCCTTTTTGGTTAATTGTTTTGGGCTATTCTCCTTGGCTTTATCCCATGTATCTGCAAACCACCAGGGTTCAAGGAGCCGGTTTTTGGTTGTCCGCCCCTTCGGTTAACGACTTAAAAGCTATCATGGAGCGGTTTATCACCGGCGGGGTCAGAGAAGCCTGGCTTACTTTGGTTAAAGTTCTTGTGGCGGTTTTATTGGCGTTTAAAAATTGGAAAAAGACTGCCAAGGTATGGCTGGAGTTAACGGTGGTGATTTTAGTCCCGGTCGGCTTGTCTTTTGTGGTGTCGCATTTAGTCACACCGATTTTTTATGACCGCTACCTTTTATCTGTTGTTTTGGGCATGGCCGTATTATGGGGATTAGGTTTGAACCGTCGGCTGATACCGGTTTTGCTAATCTTGGTCTTAATTTACACCTATTCCAGTTACCGTTTATTGATTGAGCCGAAAAAAAAGCCGTTTCGTGAGTTTGCTTGGCAAGTTAAACAAGAGTTAAGGCCGGGTGATCAGCTGGTCAACTATAACGGCAAGGCTCACCATCTTTGGGAGACTAAATACTATGGCATCCCGGCGCCGATTTGGACGCCAGGCGGCCCGTTACCTCTGTGGGTGGGAACGGCACAAATGAAGCCAGAAGATACAATTGTTGATTTGCCAACAGCCGAGAGATTAGGAGTGATTACCAGCGATCCGAGCGAATCAGTTTCTTTGCCCGATACTTGGCAACTGGAGCAAATCACCGAGGTCGATGGCTTAAGGGTGTTATGGTTTTTGCCTTAGTTTTAAGTTTGGTAGTCAGTTTGCTGTTGCGTTTGCCGTCATTTTTCGAGCCATATTCTTATGCTGACGAGGGGATTTATTTAGTCTTAGGCCAGGCTTTTAAGCAAGGGTTGGTGTTTTATAAAGATATTCATGATAATAAACCGCCGCTTCTTTATTTAACCGCGGCTTTAGCTGACAACCTGACAAATTTTCGTTTGTTATTGGCTTTAGTGAACTGGGCTAATCTTGGGTTGATTTGGTTACTGGCAAAAAAGCTTTTTAAAAATAACTTTAGGGCAGTGCTGGCGGCCAGCCTGAGTTTTGCTTTGCTTTCCGGGCTGACACTGCTTGAGGGTAATATAGCCAATGGTGAGTTGTTTATGATTGCGCCGTTAACTGCCGCCGTTTACTTCATAGTTAAAAAGAGGTTTTGGGTCGCTGGTTTATTGGCCGCAATTGGGTTTTTATACAAAGTCCCGGTCGCTTTTGATCTGGCTGGAATCACGCTTTGGTTAATTTGGCAAAGCCGCGATTGGTGGCGGTCAGGGTTAAAACTGGCGGCTGGATTTTTGGGAGTCAATATTTTGGTGGCAGCCTATTATTTTAAAGTTGGGACAGGACAGCGTTATCTGACTGCGGCTTTGTTGCAGAACTTGCCATATTTAACTTCCTGGGGCAGTGGGGGTGGTGGGGGCAGTATTTTTCAGTCTGGTTTGTTCCAACGCTTAGTCCTGTTGCTGGTTTGGTCCGGGCTGATTTTTTATTTTAAAAAGAAATTGGCGCCGGCAACGGCCCTATTGGGTTTATGGTTTGGGTTTAGCTTATACGGGGTGCTGTTGTCCGAGCGGCCTTACCCCCATTACTGGATAGAAGCGGTACCGGTTATCAGTTTGATGATTGGCGGGGTGCTGGCTCAAACCGCTGGAGCCAGAAAACTGTTTTTAGCCGGGTTTTTGTTAGCCGGCATCAGCTGGTTTCAGTTTCATTTTTGGAGTTATCCGGTGAAGGCTTACTACAATAACTTTATTAAGTTGATTAGCGGTCAGCAGGATAGATTAAGCTACCAACGCTATTGGGGTAACCAGGTAATTGATGATCAGCAAACGGCTGATTTTATCAGGGAGCATACCTTAGATAATGAGCGGATTTTTGTTTGGGGGACGTCACCTGGAATTTACTATCTTTCCGGGCGGTTGCCGGTCGGGCGATATACGGTGGCTTATCATGTGGCTGACTTTAAGGCCTTTGAAGAAACCATGGCGGCGTTGGAGCAGGCACAACCGCGTTTGATTGTTAATCTAACCAGTGAGGGTTTGCCTTTTCCCCGGTTAACCGGGTTGTTGGCGGCTAAATACCAGTTAGTCAAAACAATTGCCGACCGGCAGATTTACTTAAGATTAATCGAGTAAAGGTTGGGCGGCAAATTGGAGCCGCCGTTTAGTGAAGCCAGAACCAGCAGGCTGTTGCCGTTTGACCAGGGGTAGTTAAAGTCGCCGGAAAACGGCCCGGCATAAACTGTGTGGCGGTTGGTGCCGTCATACTCGGCGATAATAATTTTCTTATCCTCAACGATCATCAAATGGCGCGAGTCCGGATACCAGCGGATATTCTTAAACTCCGGCTGGGCGTAGCGGCGGTTTATCGTCATTAACAGTGAAGTCTCTTCGGTTAAAGGTTGATCAGCTTCTGGTTTAGGCGTGCTGCTAATCCAAAAATTTTTATCTTCTTCCAGGTCGTAAACATAGATATTACCGGGTAGGATGTGCCGCTGCTCACTTTGGGTCGAACTGGCCGGCAAAGAGGGGGCCAGATTGTCTGGTAAAGTCATTTCTTCTTTTGGGACATAGAGGATTTTTTCCGGTTCCGGGGCAAAAGCAAAAGCGGCCGAGCCGGTGGCCACTTGCTGAATTAATTCCGACAGTTCGATTAACTTCTCATGGTCTTTGTTGTCTAAAGTTTCTTCCCAGTCAGCCAGAATTACCGGCAGGCGGGCGGTGACGTCTTTAAACTCAGCAATGTCATTAAACCGGCTTTGCTCCAAGAGGACGTTAGTTTCATCGACTTTATTCTGATTGATCACCGCCAAAATTTGACCGGAGTCCGGCGACCAGGTCAGTTGGGCATTGACCAAATCGTATTTTGACGAAGTCCGGGAGATTTGCCGCGGGTCGGAGTTTAAGCCAAACGGCCGGTCAGCTAAATCCAAAATATACAGGCCGTTTTTGGTATCGATGGTGGCGTTTTCGACGGCAAAAATAATCTTTAATCCATCCGGAGAAGGCAGGGGGTTTAGAGCCCCGGAAAAAGTCACCGGGGTCAGCGTCGGCACCGACGGAAACAGCCGGGTATTAGTTTGAGTAACTAACTCGGCTTCGATAGATAATATTTTTTCCCAGGGAATATAGCCGTCTTTTTGGACCTTGACCTTATACTCACCCGGCGGCAGGTTTAAGGTATCGTCGGTGGCTGTGGTTAGCTTATCGTCAATAAACACCGAGGCACCTCGCGGGATCGAGTTGGCCGCCAGCAAACCGGTGCCCTGGAGAGTTTTGGATTTTAGCGACGGCCGGTAGCCTTTGGCAAACCTGATGGCCAAGACGGTAGCCAGGCTGACAACGATGAGAGCGAGTAGAGCCATTAAGACCCGTGGTGGACGACGCATACAGGAGTGATTATACTATATTTAATGCAAGACTTTCTGCCCGACTTGCCCCCAGTTGCCTCAGCGGAGGCGGATTTACCTGAGCAAAAACCCAGTTTCTTTGAGCGCCTCAAAAGCGCCGGCTCAGATGATAAACGCCTGGTCAGGCTGCTATTACTGGTCGGTTTTGGGGTGTTGCTGATCCTGGGGATTGCCGCCGCTGTTTTGGAACAAGTCGCCCCCCGCGGCGGCGGGGTAAAAACCGAGTCGGAGGTCTTGTTTAGCTCGCAGTTGTGGCAGATTCAGCCTCTACCCAATCAAATAATTTTTGGTTTTTACCTGGATAATAATAGTAATAATCAATTTGATTATCAGGAAAGCCCGTTTGATAAAGTCTCGGTGGCTATCCGCCGCTTGGGGGAAACCGAGCCGTTCCGCCGGGTGGCGGCCGGCAGCGATGGCCTGGTAAAGATTGATGATCTGGCCCAGGGAGAATACGAAATCAGCCTGGATAATTACTCCCTGCCGGATAGTGAAGCCGGCGAGTGGTTGTGGTTTGACCAGTATCAGCAAAATACCGAGTTCCTGCCGACGGCTTGGCGGGGAGTCAGTTTGGCGGGACAAGGTTATAAAGAGTTAATCGGCTTAATTGCTTACCAACCACCCTTACTTTTGGCTTTAGTCAGCGACGCCGGTATCAGCTGGTACGATCCCTTGCGCGCCCGCGTTTATGCCAAAAGCAACCAACCATTAACCAGCGATGTTTTTATACATGGCCACAACGTTTACTACATTAAAGAGGGCAACCTGCAAAAACTTGACTGGTCTAACCGGGCGGTCACCGAGGAGTTAATCTGGCTGGAGGAAGCCGAAGCCGGCGGTTGGTGGCTGTCTCCCGGCGGTAAAACCGTCGCCTATAAGGTGGGGAAAGAGCTAATTTATCGAAGCCAGGTGGAAGATTGCCGCGAGGGCGGTTTGCTCTGGGACGGCCTGCGTTTAGAGGTAAAAGCCATTAGTTTTATTGACGAGATTAGTTGGCTGGTTATCGGCCGGGGTGATCAGGAAGCGCCTTGGCAGGTATTTAAAGTCGACTGCGGTAATGTGGAGCCGGTGGAGACCGCCGCTGAACCGGTTAGTGTCGGAGTTTTAGGCGGCGGCGACTGGTTTTTCGGTTCAACCGACTCTGTTTATTTAGTCGATAATGCCAAACAGCAGCGGGTGAAATACTCGGCTTTGGGTAACGGCCAAAACATCAGTGTCAGTGACGACAAGCGTTATTTGTTTAAGTCTTTGGGTCAGAATAGCTGGCTGGTGGTGGACTACCCGGCGGTCAAAACTTCAGGGGTGGAAAAGCATTATTTGCTGACCGGTATTGCCGGCGAGCCGACGCTGATCGGGGACGACGTTTACTTTGTTCGGGCAAAACCCTGTGAGGCCGACGGCGACTGCGGCGAAGTGGTCAGGATTAAGCTTGGCGGCAGCGGTGTTTGGTCAATCGAATCCACCTGGGACTTAAAAGACGTAGCCGCCACTAAAGTTTTAGGCGTGATTAATTAATAATCAGCCAATCTAAGGTAGTGTCGTTGTTTACCGGGTAGTTGGTGAAGATGGTGAATTCATCGGCGGCCGGATCTTTTTTAACCCAGTACTTAGTGGCCGGGGTGTAATCAGAGGTAAAAGTGACAATCACTTGGGATTGGTTAGATAGGCGGTCGGTATTGATCAAGAGATTATTAGCCCCGGCAGATACCGTGGCCGTGCCCGAGGCCTCCAGTTTTAAGTTGGCTAAACTGACTGTCTTTCCGGAAAAAGTTGCTAAGGGAGAAATCTGCGAGTAGATAGACAAGGCCGAACCGCTGGCGATATTAATCGTCAGCTCCTGATTAGGCAGGGGGTTAATTTGGCTGGCGCTTATCGCTCCGGCCACGGTCAGGTTGCCGTTGATGGTCACTTGGCCGGACTGATCCAAGGTCATCAAGCCGGCCAAAAAGTTAATGCCTCCTAGTCCTGAAGGCTGGATAAACAGCTGGTTGTCTAAACTGGTGATGGTGTTGACAGTCAAACTGCTGTTGATTTTAACGTCGGTCAAAGTGGTTTGGCCTAAGACGGCCAGATAGTCTTTGAAAAAAGCGGCGTCGGACTCGAGGGAAGTCAAAGCTAAATGGCCTGAATCAGTAGCCGGGGGCAGAGCCTCTAAAATGGCTGAAGCCGTTGCCATTTCTTCCATTCCCGGAGTGGAGACTTCTTTTTGGGCTAATTCACTGATTTTCTCCCGTAACCTGTCAATGGTCGAGGACTCGATTTGGCTGGCATAAAGCGTGCCGGAAACCGAGGCATTGCCGGAAATGATGATCTGCCCGTCGCTTAGGGGCGAAATCATATTAGTCGTCAGGATTTCGGTCTCCACGGTTGGAGAGATAATCCGGTTAGACCGGTCATAAAGATCAAGAATGTAAAGCGTGTTTTCCTCGGTTTTTTCCAGCAGGGCCAGCAGCATTTGGGGTAAATTTAAACCGTTTTGTTGTATTTCGGCTGCAGACGGTACACCGGGGAGGTGCTTTTGAGTAGTAATAAATTCTTTTAGCTGTAAGGGTGATAATAGGGTGTATTTATCTTCAAAGACATAGTCTGGTGTTGGTGTGATCGTACCATTGGCGGTAATGTTGCCGTCAACATAAACATCGCCGCTGACTTTGAGCCGGTAACTGCTGTTGGCATCGGTGCCGAGGCCCACCTTGCCGGCGACGGTTAACTCATTTTCAATATTTGCCCCCTTGGCGTTGAGTTTTTGCTCAGGGTTAAAGCCATAGCTGGTCGATCCGCCGATGCCGATGCCGCCGGAAAAAATCAAGTAGTTGTCGATAGAGTTACTGATATACTCGCCGTTTTTGGAAAATTTCAAGGTTGAGCTGATGGTGGCGTCGCCGGCCACTGCTAAGCTCAAGTCGGTATTTGACGGGTCTAAGAAATAACCGCTTTGGTCCTGGTCGATAAACTTGGGCGCTAACAGGTTGCCTAAGATTTGCGTCGGCTGGCTGATAATTACCGGGTACAAAGCGTCGTCATTTAAAGTCAGGATTGCCTGGCCGGCCCCGCCCAGGACTTTAATCATTGACTGGCCGCCGGCCAGAGTTACCCGCAGCGAGGTGGCCGAGGCCGAAGCATTCAGGTCGCCCAGGGTCAGATCAAGATCCTGTTGGTTATAGATCGTCGTCAGGTTACCACTGCCCGAGGCGGTAAGAGCGGTGGTTTTATTAAGGTCGATCCAGTCAAGGCCGTCAAAATACTTGAGGTTGCCCGAGCCTTGGTCAACATAGAGTTGGCCGATCTGGCCTTCCTGAGGCTGGCTGGTGGGTAATAGTTGCAGGCCGTGGGTAAACACACCTTGGTCGATTAAGGCTGAATTTTTAACGTAAAGGTTGCCGGTCGAGTCGGCATAAAACAGATCGCCGGTAGCCAGGCCCAGGGTAATCCGGCCGTCTAAAAACTGGGCGGTGCGGGGCAGGGCTATATCTACAACCGGGGTCTGGTTCTCCTGGACTTGCGGTGAAGCCAGGGGAGGTTCCTGTTTAAAGATCAGATAGCCGGTAATGGCCAGAACGCCGATGAAGCCGGCAATGCCGGCGTAGGGCAGGTATTTACCTGCAAGGTTGGACCTCGTAGGTAAACTAACCGGTTCACTAGCTGGCGGGACCTGCAAGGTTGGACCTTGTAGGACAGTCGGAGGTTTGAGTAGGCGGTTGAGTTCAACTTCTGAATAACCGGGTTCGAGTTGGTCATTAACTGAAATTTTGAGTTTGCCGGCTTTGGTCCAGCGCTGGATCGTGGCGCTACTGACATTGAGTTTAGCCGCCGCTTGGTCTAAGGTTAGCTGTTTGACTGCCGGCCGGGGGAGCGGTTCGCCGGCTTTAAGCTTAGTTAATAGATTAATGTCTTTATCAGTGAAGCGGCGCTGATTACCCAGGGTCCTAAGTGGGGTAAATTTGCCTGTCTCTTCCCAGCGTCTTAATGTTTTCGGATGGAGCCCAAGAGCCTGGGCAGCGTCTTTAATTGAATACACTTTTCTCAAGAGATGTCCAACTTTGTAGTAAACATAAACAGTTTTCACGATCAGTATGACTATTAATAATAAGCCTGTCAAGTAGTCTTAAAACAGCAGTTAAATGATGCTTTTTGATATCTTTCAAATATCTTTAATCCAGTTAAATTCACGAAAATTGATACCTTTTGATACTATATGTTAGAGTCAACCGGTTTAAGTTGAGAATTTGTCTTCAGAGTGATAGAGTTAACTAATGGCTAGCATGGTTAAGAAAATTGGAATTGATTTAGGCACTGCCAATACCATTGTTTATGTTGCCGGCAGCGGCATTGTCTTACAGGAACCGACGGTCGTGGCTGTGTCTTTAAATGACAACCGGGTAGTGGCCGTCGGCGGCGAAGCCAAAGACATGCTCGGCCGAACGCCGGAAACCATCGTCGCTTCGCGGCCGATGCGTGACGGGGTGATCGCCGATTACGTTATTACTGAAGCTATGCTGCGTTACTTTATTCAAAAAGTCAGCGGCAAGTACTGGTTTTTCCGGCCCGAAGTCATGATCTGTGTTCCGGCCGGCTGTACCCAGGTAGAAAAGCGGGCGGTGGAAGCGGCCACCCGTTCGGCAGGGGCCAAGGAAGTTTACATTATCCAGGAGCCGTTTGCGGCTGCTTTAGGCGCTGGGATTGCCGTCGGCGAGGCTTCCGGCAATATGATTGTCGATATGGGCGGCGGATCCAGCGAAGCAGCCGTGATTTCCCTGGGCGGAGTGGTGGTTTCCAAAAGCATCCGGGTTTCCGGCAATTCCCTGGACGATGCCATTGCTGTCTACCTCAAGAAAAAACACGGTTTGATTATCGGCGAACAGACCGCCGAGCAGTTGAAGATAAATTTTGGCCAGGCCATGGCCTTAGCCGCTGATGATCAGTCTAAAACAGTCACCATAAAAGGTAGGGACACGATCCAGGGCTTGCCCAGATCGGTCGAGATTAAAGCCACGGAACTGGAAGCCGCCATGCGGCCAAAACTGGCCCAGATCGTCAATATGGTTAAGAGCGTTTTAGAAGAGGTGCCGCCGGAACTGGCCTCAGACATTATTGATAAAGGGATTGTTCTATCCGGCGGGACGGCCCTGCTTAAAAATTTTGACCGGCTGTTAACCGAGAGTACCGGTGTACCCTGCCATGTGGCCGAAGAGCCGTTGCTCTGCGTGGCCAAAGGTACAGGCATGGCCTTGGAAAATTTGGATCTTTACAAATTGGCCCTGGCTAAATGATCATTGGTATTGATGCCTCGAGGGCTCTGATAAAAGATAAAACCGGGACGGAAAATTACTCGGCCGAATTAATTGAAGCCCTGCTTCAGTTGCCCGAGGCCGGCCGGCACCAATTCCGGCTCTACACCAGGGAAAACATTCGCTGGCCCCGGCTCTGGACTCAGGGCGGCTTAGCCTGGGAGTTACTCCAGCGCCCGCCTGATGTTTTGTTTATCCCGGCCCACACTTTGCCGTTGATCCGCCGGCCAAACCTGAAAACAGTGGTCACCATTCATGGTTTGGAGTACGAGTACTTGCCCCAGTATTACCGGTTTCCCCAGAAACTTTACCTGAATCAGTCGACCGAGTATGCGGTCAAACACGCCGATCGCTTGATCGCTGTCTCAGCTTGGACCAAAGCTCAACTGGTGGAGCGGTTGGGGGCGGATAAGCATAAAATTACGGTGATTCACGAAGGTGTCGGCAGCCGGATCGTTAAAGCTAAAACCCAACAGTTTAAGTCAGATTACCAGCGTCAGATCCGCTATAAATACAATCTGCCTAAAAACTTCTTGTTGTTTGTGGGCACGATCCAGCCCAGGAAGAACCTGGTTCGTTTAATTGAGGCGTTTGCGAGATTGATTTCAGAAAAACTGAATTTAGTCATTGCCGGCAAACTGGGTTGGATGTATGACGAGATCCTGGCGGCTCCGAAAAAATATGGCGTGGTTTCCCGGGTTAAGTTTATCGGCCGGGTGGCCGATGCCGATCTGGCAGCCGTTTATAAACTGGCCCGGGTGTTTGTCTGGCCGTCGTTAATGGAGGGTTTTGGTCTGCCCGTGCTTGAAGCCATGACCCTGGGTGTGCCGGTAATTACCTCCGATCGGGGCGCCATTCCCGAAGTCGCCGGCAAGGCAGCTTTGCTGGTTAAACCGGAAGATACTGCCGGTTTGAGCCGGGCAATGGAGTTGATGCTAACCAGCGAGGAGTTGTGCCAGGGCCTGATCGAAGCCGGTTTCCGCCAGGCAGCCAAGTTTTCCTGGGAGAGGGCCGCCCGGCAGACGCTTCAAATTCTGACCGAAAAGTGGTAAAATAGCCTGATGGCAGATTTAAAATCAATCAATCCGACCGACGGCAGTGTTCTAGGGTCAGTCAAGATAACCACTAAAGCTGATCTGGAAACGGTTCTGAAAGACGCTAAGCAGGGTTTTACTAAATGGCGCCAGGTCCCGATCCAAAAACGGGCGCAAACTCTGGTCAAGTTGGCCGGGTTATTAAAACGGCAAGCCGAGCCTTTGGCCGAGTTGATTACCCGGGAAATGGGCAAGCCGATTGGTCAGGCAACCGCTGAAGTGACTGCCACAGCCGGCGACCTGCTCTACAATGCCAAAGCCGGGCCCAAATGGCTGGCTAACGAAGTTTTAGCCAAGAAAAAGGGTTTAACCAGTGTTTTAGCCTATGACCCGGTGGGCGTGGTGGCAGCGATCAAACCCTGGAACTTTCCCATTAACACCCCGATGCTATCAATTGCTTCGGCCTTAGTGGCCGGCAACAGTGTCATTTTCAAACCCTCAGAATATACCAGCCTGGTGGGCAAAGAGCTGACTAAACTTATCTGGCAGGCCGGCATTCCCAAAGACGTTTTCCAGGTCATTTACGGTTCCGGCCGCGTCGGAGCCATGCTGGTCGACCAACCGGTGGATATGGTTAGTTTTACCGGTTCGAGCAGCGTTGGAAAAGAGATTGCCAATAAATGTGCCGCCCGGCTGATCAAATTTTCTCTGGAAATGGGCGGCAGTACGCCGGCCATCGTCTGCCGGGATGCCGATTTGGAGCTGGCCGCCGAAACCATTGTCACCAGCCGGTTTGAAAATTGCGGCCAGGTTTGTAATGCGGTCAAGCGGGTCTTTGTTGAGCGGGCAGTAGCTACTAAATTAACTAACTTAATTGTTAAAAAAACCAAAGCCTTAAAAGTCGGCGACCCGTTTGATAAAGCTACCGACGTCGGGCCGCTGGTGTCAGTCAAGCAGCTGTTAACTTTTGAAAATCAGATTACCCGGGGCGTGGTTCAGGGCGGCCGGATTTTAACCGGCGGCCGGAGAATCCGCGAAGGCCAGTTAGCCGGCGGCAGTTTCCACCAGCTGACGGTTATGGTTCACGTCCAGCCGCGCATCGATATCATGAGCGAGGAAACCTTTGGCCCGGTGCTGCCGATTTGCGACATCGACAACCTCGACCAAGCCATTCGTTATGCCAATCTTTCCCGTTATGGTTTGACCGCGGTCGGTTTTACCAGCTCAAAAGTTAATGCTCAAAGAATAGCCAGCGAAGTCGTCGCCGGCGGTTGCTTTATCAATACCGGCGTGGCTTTTTACCCTGGTTCTCCCTGGACCGGTCTAAAAGACAGCGGTTTTGGCACAGCCGCGGGCAAGCACGGCCTTTACGAATTTACCCACAAGCGCCACCTGCATTTTGAACAGGTTTAATGCCAAAAATTCTGGGCATCAAGGTTGATCAAATCACTTTACCCCAAGCGGTCAGTTTAATTGAGTCGTGGCTCAAGCAGAAGAAGAAACGCTATATTGTTACCCCCAACCCGGAAATGGTGATGCTGGCCCAGAAGGATAAACAGTTTAAACGAATCTTAAACCAAGCGGACTTGGCCATTCCTGACGGTGTTGGATTGCGCCTGGCTGATTCACGCCTGCGGCGCTTGGCCGGCCGGGATTTAATGCTGGCCTTAATCAAACGCGGCCACAAAACCTTGTTGGTCGGCGCCAAACCAGGTATTGCCCAAAAAGCCGCGGAAACATTAAGGTCTGTCCTCGTAGGTAAACCTACAAGGACAGACCTTGTAGGGATATCTGAGTCGGATATTGCCGCCATTAACCGACTCAAGCCTGACCTGTTATTTGTGGCTCTTGGCCAGGTTAAACAGGAAAAGTGGATTGCCAAAAACTTACCCAAACTCAAAGTCAAAGTGGCTATGGGTATCGGCGGCGCCCTGGATCAGATCGCTAAGCCCTGGCTGCGGGCACCCTTACGGGTGCAAGCGCTTGGTTTGGAGTGGCTTTACCGCCTGATGCTTCAGCCTTGGCGGATCAAGCGCCAATGGCAATTAGTCAAATTTCTGGCTAAAATATACTTATGATCCCTAGACGGTTGCATAAATATTTTTGGGATTTAAACCCGGTAAATCTGGACGCGGCCAAACACCCTGAATACGTGATCGAGCGGCTGTTAAACTTGGGTGATCTGGCAGCGGTCAAGTGGGTCTGGGATACTTTCGGTCGCCAAAAAATAGTTGATGTCGTTAAGGTCGGCAGACAGATTAGCCCGAAAACCGCCACTTTTTTTACCAAGCTTTTAAATCTAAAACCAGAGGAGGTTTTTTGTTTGAAAAAGGCGTCTCACAACAGACCCGGCGCAATCTGGCCATATTAAGCCGTTTGGATTTTGTCCGGCACTATTTTTTAGCCGGCGGCACAGCCTGTGCTTTATATCTGGGCCATCGGTTGTCATTTGATCTCGATTGGTTCAGCGAACATCCGGTAGAACCCAGAATTATAGTGTCCAAATTAAAGAATTTGGGTAAGCTGGAAGTGCTGCAAAATGACGAGGGTACTTTCAACGGTAGTTTTAATCAGATCAAGTTGAGCTTTTTTATCTATCCTTACCCGCTATTATTTCCATTGCACGAATTTGAAGGGATAAAAATCGCAGACATAAAAGACATAGCCTGTATGAAACTCGACGCGATCAGCCGCCGCGGAACGAAAAGGGATTTTATTGACCTGTATTTTATCTGTAAAAATTATCGCTTGGATTATTTGCTGGAACTGTACGAACAAAAGTTTGCCAAATATAACGCGCCGGTGTGGCATGTAGTTAAAAGCTTAAGTTATTTTGTTGCCGCCGAAAATGATGACTTGCCGGAGATGCTCCAGCCGGTAGAGTGGAACCACGTCAAACATTTTTTTGAGGGTGAAGCCCTCCGTTTAGCCAAAAAATGGGGGATCGGGTAAAATACGAATATGGCTGAAAGTTGGCTTAACCAAGCAAGCATTGATCGAGCCTTAGGTCTAACGCCTGAAGCGGCGCCGGCTCCAGAGCTGGTATTTGATAATAGTTTCCCCCGGAGCGATGAATTGCGCCAGCTCCTCGGCGGAGATTTTGCTATAGCTGATCAACGAATGCTGACTAAGTCGATGTCAACAGGAGAGACAACGGTTTTAGTAGCCGGGAGGTGGTTAGTCGCTAACGACCGATTTTATCAGGTAAAGGAAAGCGGTGACCAAAATCATAAGCAGTTTGAATTAGTCCGAGCTACCGTTCGGCCGCAGGAAACAATAGCCCATGACTCTAAGGAAAATTTTGTTGTCAATATTCACGACGGGCGGGCTTTTATCAACAGAGATTCGGTCAATCAGGATGTTTGGTTAACCGACGAGAAAGCTCAAGCCACAATCAGCAAACGAGGCAAAACATTGGTCATTAATGGCAATGAAGCCAAGGGCAAGCACCACGAAATTGAGATGGGCCAAGAAAAAATTCATTTGGTCAAAACTGATGATGGCGGTTGGGAACTAATCAACGACGCGGTTTTTGCGGCAAGATATCCAGAGGGGAAAGAAAAAGCCGGCGGAGCCGACTGGAATGTACCGATGGGGGAGTTTTTTGCCGGAGCGGGAAAAGAAGCGAAGATTCTGCTGGGGACGACATTTAAATTCCGCGGTTTAAATGACATTTTATCTTTAGCGGCATTAGGGGCAACTGAGCTAGGCGGGATATGGGGAAATACCGCTGGTGGGCTTTTAATGATGATGAATTCTATTTCTCTGTTGGCCAGAGAGGGTAAAACCATGAAGCAAATTAGATCTTCAATTAAGGATAAAATTAAACAAGCCAAAGAAATATCCCAGGATGATCCTGAAAGGAAATCTTTAATAACTGAAATTTTTGCCGGCACCGGTCTTACAGAAAAAGAAATTGGAAAGGGTTTACAGGGAAATGGTAAGTTAAGTTATTTAGCTGCTTCAACTTACAGAAAACAAACCGCCTTTGGTAAAGTTTTAACCGCTCAGGAATCGGTTACCAACTTGAGCCGGAAGGAAAAAAATACCGCTTTTTTGGTGGGTATCGCCGGGGTAACGGCCCTGGAGGGAGCAAAATCATTAACGAAAATTTTGCCACTATCTTCATTGACAGGAATTTTTGTTACCAGGCTGTTAATGCGTTATGTTTTACCAAATTTAATGGTTTATGCTGGTAGGAAAGCAGCCTTTGGTAAAGAGGGAAACATGTCAGCGGAAGCGCTTCAGAAAGCTAGAGAGTGGACAAATTTATCTTTGCAGGTGATGTCAACGACATTCACCACTTTAATAACGGCCGGTTATGGGGTGAGCGCCGGTGTGGTTGGTTGGAATTTTGCGGTTGATCAACTTAACCAAATGATTATTAATCAAGTTCAAGCCACGGAGGCAACGAAAACACCAAACCCAACAGTGACACCATCGCCAACCGGGACAGCCGAGGTTCCAGCCACGGTCACGCTAGTTCCGGCAACCGAAACGCCGTCAGCGATGCCCACGGAAACTTTGCCCCCGACGCCGGAATTTTTGTGGCAGCCGGGGCAGCCGGTTGATGACGCGCTTTTAAATCAAGCCGAGGCCGCAGGGCATTTACTGGATACTTCACAAGGGATTAAAATTAATCTCTTTGGTCAAGATTTAGAGCTATTCCGCTTTGATTTAGACCAGAAACCTGATGATCATGTTCCGGAAGTCTGGGCGGTTAAAAACGAAGAGAGTAACTGGGTGCCGGTAATTTGGGAAGATAAAGTTGGGCAGTTTGCGGTGGATTTGAATGGTGACGGTTTAGCTGATGGTTGGATACCAAAAGATGATTTGCCTCGTGAGCTGCTGCCGGGTGGACGAGGCGGCGGCGGCGAAGCTCCCAGACTGGATTTAGTTATTAGGGATTTAGATTTAAATAATGATGGCCGGCAAGATATTTTACCGCAAATTAACGCAACCAATGGTAAAGAAGAGTTTTTTATCGACCGTGATGTTAATGGACAAATCAGTCCGGCTGATGAAAAAGTCAATATTACCTTTACCGTCGTACCAGATAATTTTACTCAGATAATTCAAACAATCGAGTTTGCTGACGGCAGCTATTGGGAAGCAGTGATAGACAAGGAAACTGACACCGTTACTTATCGAGGCAAAACCGAGTGGGGTTGGCTGGCCGACCCGTCAACCAGTAAAACCGCGGCTTTACAGGCACAATATGTTAATGAGTATGGACAGCTGTACTCGCCGCATCAAATTGGCACTTGGGCAGTTAAGAATCCTGAAGGATTAGTTCCGCCGTCGGTCCCGGTAACCATTCCGGTTGTGCCATCACCACTTGAAGAAACAGTGACCGAAACCGATCATGGCAGTTGGCATCAGGTTGGCGACGAGCAGTGGGGAGTAAAAGCCAATGGCGATCGAGTTTGGCTGACCCCGGAGGAGGGTGGCATTCACGGCGTATTGC
>JAUYJQ010000017.1 GCA_030699295.1 Candidatus Beckwithbacteria bacterium | reverse complement strand
ATCCGGCTTGATCATTGCCTGCGCCTTGGTTAGACCGGAAAAGAAATTAGCCGCAGTCAAAGTCGAAAACGTCCTTAAAAAGTGGAAGGAGAAAAGTTTTGCCGCCGGCGTCCACCGGGAACAAATCGAGTTTTGCGAGGCAAAACTGGGCATTAAACTGCCAGACTTTATCGCCATCTGCCTAAAGGCCCTACAAGACAGCAGTGACCAATTAGGGCTATAATAATCTCCGACTATGTTGGACATTAATTTTATCCGGGAAAACCCGGACCAAGTCAAACAAGCCACCAAAAATAAGGGCTATGATCCCAAGGTGGTGGATGAAGTCTTAACAGCCGACAAAACCCGACGGGAACAGCTTCAGAAAATTGAGGCCTTGCGGGCCGAGCGCAACCAACTGACTCAAAAAGACATTGTCAAAGGTAAAAAAATCAAAGCCGAGCTTAAAAAACTCGAGCCGAAACTGAAAGAAACGGAATTAAAACTCAAAACCGTGCTGCTCCTGCTGCCCAACCTGCCGGCAGCTGATGTAAAAGCCGGTAAAGACGAAAGCGCCAACCAAGTGGTCAGAAAATGGGGCAAAATCCCCCAGTTTGATTTCAAGGTCAAAGACCACCTGGAACTGGGAGAAAATCTGGACATGATTGACGTTAATCGGGCCGCAAAGGTGGCCGGCAGCCGCTTTGGTTACCTCAAAGGTGAGGCAGTCATGCTGGAACTGGCTTTGGTTAACCTGGCCATGAGGACTTTAATAAAACAGGGCTTTACGCCGGTGATTCCCCCGGTGTTAATAAAAACCGAGATGATGCAGGCCATGGGCTATTTGGAACACGGCGGCAGTGAGCAAATGTATATTTTTGATAAAGACAACCAGGTACTGGTCGGCACAGCCGAGCAGTCGATCGGCCCGATGCACGCTGATGAAATTTTGCCGGCAAACAAACTGCCGCTTCGCTACGCCGGTTTTTCCACTTGTTTTAGGCGGGAGGCCGGCACTTACGGCCAAGATACCCGGGGGATTTTCCGCGTCCACCAATTTGACAAAGTCGAAATGTTTTCCTTTACTAAACCGGAAGAGTCAGACAAAGAGCACGAGTTTTTACTGGAGCTTGAGGAAAAACTACTGCAAACATTAAAAATTCCCTACCAGGTGGTAAAAATGTGCAGCGGTGATTTAGGGGTACCGGTTGCCAGAAAATATGACCTGGAGGCCTGGATCCCCAGCCAAAACAAATACCGGGAACTGACCTCGACTTCCAGCTGCACTGACTTTCAGGCCAGACGATTAAATATCCGCTATAAAGATAAAGACAATACCAGCTTCGTCCACACTCTAAACGGCACTGCTTTGGCCATCGGCCGAACACTAATCGCCATCATGGAAAACTATCAGCAAGCTGACGGGACCATCAAGATACCCGAGGCACTAAAACCCTATGTGGCAAAAACTTAAACATTTTTTTCACTATTACACCATCAAAGAGGACCGCTCGCCGATTAACGGCCTGTATAAAGTGGTCATGCTGTTTAACCGGCCCCGCTTGGTCATCGGCAATATGATCCAGTCCGGCGGCGCGGTTAGAAAAATCTGGCATAAAGCCATCAATCACCTCAAAACCAACAAGGTTAAAATTACCAAAGCCTTGATTATCGGCCTGGGCTGCGGAGACGCCGCCTTTGAAATCCAAAAACATTACCGCCAAGCCAAAATTGTCGGCGTGGAAATCGATCCCCACGTTATCGATATGGCCCGCTGCTATTTTGATCTGGCCACTGTTAAAAATTTAAGCATCAGTATTGCCGACGGAGCCAAATATGTAGCCAAAATAGCCAAAAGAAAACCGGCACAAAAATTCAGCTTGATCCTCATCGACGCATACCTCGGGAATACCATGCCCAAAAGTTTCAGGAGTAAAACCTTTTTTAAACAACTGACCGGGCTTTTGACACCAGACGGCGTGGTCATTTACAACCATCTTTTCTATGATCAGTACAAACAAGAAGCGGCCAAGTTTATTAAAGAGCTAGAAACACAATTTGACAAAGTTACCTTGGTCCGAACCGGGCAAAACTTACTGATTTTCGGCTGGAACTAAAATGTTTAAATGGTTCAACCAACTACTTAATTCAAACGAACGGGACTTAACCAAATTTCGCGCTATAGTCAATCAAATTAATGCCCGGGAAGAAGCGGTAAAAAAATTAAAGGCCAAAGATTTTGCGGCCAAAACCAAAACCTGGAAAGGCAGCCTTGATCTTGAAGCCAATCTGACCGAGGCCATGGCCATGGCCAGAGAAGCCTCAAAGCGCACCATAGGACTACGCCCGTTTGACGAACAACTGATGGCGGCAATCTGCTTTCACCAAGGTAAAGTGGCCGAACAAAAAACCGGCGAGGGTAAAACTTTATCCGCCGTACCCGCGTTATACCTTAACGCCCTGACCGCCAAAGGCTGTCATTTAGTCACCGTCAATGATTACTTGGCCCGACGCGACGCCGGTTGGAATGGGCCGGTGTTTGATTATTTAGGCATCTCTGTCGGCGTCATTGTCCATGAAAAAGCTTATATTTTTGACCCCCAGTTTACTGACGAATCCACCACCGATCCCCGCTTAAAACATTTAAAACCTGTCAGCCGCCAGGAGGCTTACCAGGCAGACATTACCTACGGCACCAACAACGAGTTTGGCTTTGACTATTTGCGGGACAATATGGTGCCGCGCCTGGATGATATGGTCCAACGCGGGCACAATTTTGCCATCGTCGACGAGGTCGACTCGATTTTGATCGACGAAGCCCGGACGCCATTAATTATTTCCGCGCCGGATACCGAACCGACGCAAAAATATTACCAGTTTGCCGCCCTGGTGACCGGGTTATCCAAAGCGACTGATTACGAGTCGGATGAAAAACACAAAACCGTCAATTTAACCGAACACGGCACTAAAAAAATCGAGAAAAAACTGGGCGTTGATAACCTCTATGAAAAAGATTTCGACACCCTCCACCACTTAGAACAGGCCCTGCGTTCCCGGGAACACTTCCACCGGGATAAAGATTATGTTGTCAAAGACGACGAGGTGATTATTGTGGACGAGTTTACCGGCCGCTTGATGTACGGCCGCCGCTACAGCGAAGGCCTGCATCAGGCAATTGAAGCTAAGGAAAATGTCACCATCAAGCAGGAATCCAAAACCCTGGCGACAATTTCGTTTCAAAATTATTTTAGGATGTATCGCAAACTGTCCGGCATGACCGGCACGGCGGCCACCGAAGCCGAAGAGTTTAAAAAGATTTACCAGCTGGACACAGTCATCATTCCCACCCACAAACCCATGATCCGGACCGACGCATCAGACGTGGTTTATAAAACCGCCCGGGGCAAGTTTGCCGCCCTGGTTAAAGAGGTGGAAGAAAAATACCAGCAGGGCCAGCCGGTGCTGATCGGGACACCGTCGATCGACAAAAACCAGATTATCGACGAGTTCTTGAAAAGAAAGAAAATCCCCCACCAAGTCCTTAACGCCAAAAACCACGAAAGGGAGGCCCAGATTATTGCCGAGGCCGGCCGCTTTAAAGGCGTGACTGTAGCCACCAACATGGCCGGCCGGGGCGTGGACATTATCTTAGGCGGCGACCCGATGTCCGCCACCGAAAAGAAAAACTGGCAAAAGGAACACGAAAAAGTGGTCAAGGCCGGCGGTTTGCACGTTATCGGTTTAGAGCGGCACGAATCGAGGCGGATAGATAATCAGTTGCGGGGACGCTCCGGGCGGCAGGGCGATCCGGGCTCATCGCGCTTTTACGTCTCCTTAGAAGACGACATTATGAGAATTTTCGGCGGCGAACAGATTTCTAAATTAATGACCACCTTGAAAATGCCCGAAGACGTACCTTTAGAACACATAATGGTCAGCAAAGCCATCGAGCAGGCCCAGGTGAAAGTGGAAAGTTTTCACTTTGACAGCCGTAAACACTTAGTCGAATACGACGATGTCATGAATAGACAGCGGGAAATTATTTATAAACGCCGGCGGCAGGTATTGGAATCGACTAAAGACAGAGTCCAAAAGATTCTGGAGCAGGAGATACCCAATCTGGTCAACTTAAGCGCCAATCCACAAACCCAGCTAGTTGACCATGAGGTTTTGATGAAAGAGCTGGTCATGATTATTCCCTTTGATCCGGGCTCACAAAAACGCATTTTGGAAAAATTAAAACAAGAGTCAGAAATAGAAACGCTGACACCGCTAGTCATGGATATTGTCACTAAGGCCTATGAACAGAAAGAAAAACAGGCCGGCCCGAAAGTGGTTCAACAGATGGAAAAGTTTGTGCTCTTGTCCACCATTGATAAAATATGGATCGACCATCTGGACGCGATCGACGACCTACGCGAAGGCATTGGCCTGAGGGGCTATGCCCAACGCGACCCCTTAGTCGAATACAAGGCTGAAGCCTTTAACATGTTTGAAAAGTTGATCACGGCAATCAGTTATGAAGTGGCCAGGAAAATTTTTAGAGTCCAGGTTGTCCAAGCCCCTCGGCCAGAGGCCGACCAGCCTTTGGCTGAAACACCTGCCCCAGAACCGGCGACTCCGGTGACTCCCTCCAGTTTTGCCGCCGCCTTTTCCAAAGCCGGC
>JAUYJQ010000001.1 GCA_030699295.1 Candidatus Beckwithbacteria bacterium | reverse complement strand
AATATAACAAACTGCCGGGAATCGGGGCAATTGATCCCCGCAGGCTAAACAACTTAGCTTCAGTTAAGTGATACCACAAAGCATCAAAGCCCAGTTCCGGCCCCAGGGCCCCGACCAGATTAACTAAGGCCTGAATTATCAATAATCCTAGAAATAGTTTACTTAACTTGTTTTTCATAAGCCTTAATCCTAACCATTAAGGAGTGCAAACTCATTAGCCAGGCCATGGCCAGGCCGGGAAGGCCGTCTAAAAAGCCTAAATGCCAAAAGTAATTTTTAACAAACTTTGCCAAAGGGTAAACCAACAGTTTCCAGGCCGAAAACCGGTTTAATTCCCGGGCCCGCAAGTCCGAATACCAGTTAAGCCTATCGATAAATTGGCTTAACGATATTTGGCGCCGGTGGAGAATCTTCGGTGACTTCAGGTAGAGTACCTGAAGTTTAGAGACAAAGCGTTCGTGGACCTTGCCCACCCATTTACCTGTCCCCGGCTGGATCAGCCGGGTCAGCCTAACCGCCGCCGTCTCCCCAAAGCGCAGTTGCCTGCCCAAGAACCAATCATCGCGGCAAAAAGCATAATTAAAGCGTTTATCCAGATGACTAAAATCGACCGGTGCCGACAGGATTTCGTCCGGGTCTAACACCATAACCCAGCCGGATCGACCCTTTAACTGCCGATTCCTCCAGGCGGCAAAATCAGTAATCATACTTAATCAGCTTTTGATTAGGCCAGTGATAAACCGTTGTCCATAGGGGCTGGACAAAGCCGCTAGCTGTTCCGTCAAAGATTGAATAGACCTTCCCCTCTTTAGCCTCAAAGTCTTTTCCCCGCCACCATAATAGATAACGGTAATTATCCAGGTAACTGGCCCACTGAGGGTTAGCCGGGAAATTTTGCAACTGAATCTTGTCCGGCAGCCGGTCCACCAATTCCAGGCGTTGGCTTAAACTCGGGCCGTAGGTATAAAAGTCATGTTTGACTATATTTATTACGTTGAACAAAACCAGGATGGCTAATCCCAACTTGCCCCAACGCCAACGGCTGACAGAAGCCAATAACCAAGCCCAAATCGGGAACAATACCAGAAAGTAGCCTTCGGACGGAGCGCCGTGGATATAAAAGCCGGTTAACAGGAAAATTAGGCTTAAAACTAGCACCTTGGGCTGGCGGGGCAGACTGAAGATAATCCACAAACCCAAGAGGATAGCCAGGGCGGGAAAACCCCAAGCGGAAAATTTAGTCCAGTACTCAAAAATATTTCCCGTAGCATTGCCGTACTGCTCAAATCTGAATAAGCGTACCCCCGTCCAGGCTGCCAAGCCTAAGGTCTGACTAAAACCGTGGGAAAAGTCATAGATAATTTTGGGGGCAAAGGGAATCAGCCCGACCGGCGCCCACCTGATTAGCTTAATTAAATCCCGCCGAAACCAAAACAAAGTTAAAAAGATTAAGGGTAAATTGGACAGCTCAAACTGGAGCAGCAGGCTAGAGAAAAATATGGCCCAGGGTATCGATGACACAGTCAAGGCCCAGAGATAACCGACTGTTACCAAAGGAATCGGGCTTAAGTGATACGGCAGACGACTGTGGATAATTGACAGCGGCGCCGTGGCCAGAATTAAACCCGCCCACCAGCTGCGGCTTAAACGGTAAAGTAGATACACCGTTAGCACTCCCAAAACCGCGGTGAAGATCGCCGGAGTCAGCGGGTTAAAATTACCAATCTTTAAAAACAAAGCCGTTGCCCAAATAAACAGCGGGCCCTGGTGGAGCCAGGGAATACTCGAAGGAATTCCGGTTAGCGGCCAGACGCCGGTTAAGGCCATATCTTTAGCCGATAAATAATCCCGGCCCTGGTCGCCAATAAAGGTCATCGTCTCAGGCAAGCGATAAAACCTAAGCCAGGTGGATAACAGCACCAGGCCCAGCCAAGGCCAGGTGGCCCGGCCGCGGATTAAAAAATGATTGAGTTTTAAGGATAAAAACAAAATTTGGGCCGTTAGCCAGGAATGGTATTTTAAATAGTAGGCTTTAGCGTCAGCGGCATAAACATTGGAAATCTGCCTCCAGCCGGCTTTATCAGTCGAGGCCGAAACCCGGTGCCAGACCCGGGCCGTACCCAGATGGACGGTTTTAAGATTCAGGGCTTGAATCCGGAGGCATAGATCGTTTTCCGTGTAATAAAGCTTAAATTTGGTATCGTAGCCTTTAAGCTGACGCCACAGCTTAGCCGGCAACATCAAGGCGGCGTCGCTAATAACCTCAGCCGGATAAGTTTTCTTGCGGTTAATACCTTTTAAATGCAGCCGGTTTAGCCACTTGGGTTTTATTAAGCGATGCAGTAAAGTCAACTCGATCAAGTCACCCCAAAAGCGGTTGTGCCGGGAAGAGGTCTGGGCCACCCGGCCGGTTTCATAAAACTGGAGCGGCTCGACTGCCCCGACTGCCTGATTCTTGGACAAATAATCGACCATTAATTTAAAGGCATTACTTTTAAGATAAATATCCGAGTTCAAGATCATAAAGTATTTACCCCGAGCTTGCCTTAAGGTCTGGTTGTTGGCCCCGGTATACCAGCGGTTAAGTTTATTTTTAATTAACTTTACCCGGGGGAACCCGTCTTTAACCATCTCGGCCGAGCCGTCACTGCTGGCATTGTCAACCACAATCACTTCAAAACTTAAGCCTTTAGTGTACTTAAAAATTGACCAAAGACAGCGCCGCAATAACTCTTTAGTATTGTAAGAAACTAGGCTAACGCTTAATTGCATAGATACAGATTTGGTGGGCATATAGATTAGGGAAATACTTTACCAACCAGTTAAAATATTTCATTCCCCCGGCCGGGTCAATCAGCACTTGGCTAATCTTAAAACCGGCATCTTTAATTAACTTCTGAAAAGTAAAGTAGGTAAAAAACCTTAAATGGGTCCGGTCTAACAGTCCATAATCCTGGTAATCAAACTTGCCCCGCAGCAGATTCAGACGCATACGCCAATGGGCAAAGTTAGGGGTAGTTACAATTAGCTCGCCTTTGGGTTTTAAGCTGACTTTAATTAATTGAAGT
>JAUYJQ010000066.1 GCA_030699295.1 Candidatus Beckwithbacteria bacterium | reverse complement strand
ACCCGGCGCTCATTAGTGAAACTTCGGCCACCATTGTTGACCTAAAAATCGAAATTCAATAATTTATTAGCCAATAGAATCGAGAAGTAACCCTAAAGCTTTACAGTCGCCCAAGTCTAAAAATTTAATATGGGGAATGTGGGGACCTTCTCCAAACTCTAAATAGCCCGATCCTTTTTGGCTATCTTTTTCTAAAGTAAAGGTCAAAGATCGGATCATATCTCCCCCAGTAAAAGTTGGATCTATCTTTATCAACAGTTTTTTATCTGGTTCAATTACTGGTTTTTCCGTATCGGAAATTAAATTAAAGTGACTCATTAATTTGACCATTACCGGATAAGTAGTTCCTTTTTCATCAAGTAAGGTCATTGAAGTCTCATATGAAAGACGGGCTAAATGGGTCTTACCTCTAAATACCAACTGCAGAAGATTAGGCAATCTATAACCATTTTCTATGGTTCCGTCACTTTCAAGAATTGAGGCTACTCTTTGATAGACTTTTTTGATACTTTCGGCTATCTGTCTGGGATCATCCAGCTCTGACCTAGTGTCTGCCCCGTGGGCATAACCCATCAAATCTTCCATTGACATAGACTTATAATATCTGATTATATAGAAAAGTCAAGAATATCGCTTCGCGTCGTTTGTACTTCTATGATATGCTTTTAACATGGCATTTTTGAACTGGAAGATAGCCGGAGCGGCGGGTGAGGGAATCAAGGTTTCCGGTTTGATGCTGCAAAAAACTGCTTTTAGGGCTGGTTTTTATAGCTACGGTTCAACCGAATACCCGTCTTTAATCCGCGGCGGTCACAACACTTTTGAAGTAGTCATCAGTAACGAACCGGTGGCTAGTGGCCGGATAAAAGTGGATCTTTTGGTTGATTTAAAAGCTTCAACCATTGCCTCGCTCCCTTTTCCTCTGGCTGACCTGGCTAAGCAAAGCGGCAATTTACTAACAAAAAATACTGTTGCCCTGGGCGGCAGCTGTTTCCTGCTGGGGCTGGACTTAAGTTTATTAAAAGCCGTTATCAAAGAAGCTTTTGCCGGAAAAGACCAAACGATTATCGACCAGAATTACCAGGCGGCCCAACTCGGTTTTGACTTTGCTGCCAAAAATTATTCTGACAAAAAGTTGAAACTCGATGCTCCTAAGCAGCCGCTTAATAACAAAATCATGCTTAACGGCAATGAGGCCCTGGCTTTGGGCGCAGTCGCCGGCGGCATGAAGTTTTACTGCGCTTACCCGATGACGCCGTCCACTCCGATCCTCCATTATTTGGCAGCTAAGGCGGAAAAGCTAGGCATTGTGGTCAACCACGCTGAAGACGAGATCGGCGTTATTAATATGGCTATCGGCGCCGGCGCCGGCGGGGTTCGGTCAATGGTGGCTACCAGCGGCGGCGGTTTTTCCTTAATGACTGAAGGCTTGGGTTTGGCCGGGGGAACGGAAACCCCGGTGGTGATCATCTTGGGCATGCGTCCCGGGCCGGCCTCAGGTATGCCCACCTGGAGCGGCCAGGGCGATCTGCTGTTTGCCATCAACGCCGCTCAAGATGAGTTCCCCCGGATTGTGCTGGCCCCCGGTGATCCGCAAGAAGCCTTTGCTTTGGCCGCCAAGGCCCAAAACCTGGCAGAAAAGTACCAACTGCCGGTAATAATTTTGTCAGACAAAAACTTGGGGGAGGGTTACTACACTACTAACCGTCCGGCTGACAAACACCATAATCAACGATACTCCCTGGCCTCTGGTTTAACCGAATCTGACCAGCCTTTTGCCCGCTATCAGGTCACTGAGTCGGGAATTTCCCCGCGGCCCCTGCCCGGTACTCCCGGCGGTATCCATTTAATTAATTCCTATGAACACGACGAACTGGGTTATGCTACCGAAGTCGCCGCTGAAAGAACTAAACAAATGAATAAGCGTTTAACTAAACTCAAGACAATTCTAGCCAGCCCCGACTTAATCGGGCCAAAGCGTTATGGGCCGACCACTGCTAAAACTACGATTATTTCCTGGGGATCAAATAAAGGGGCGATCATTGACGCCCTAGAGCAACTGCCCGACACCAACTTTATCCATTTCTCCTGGCTGTGGCCATTTCCGCAAAATCAGTTCTTAAGCTTGATTGCCGGCAAACCCAGGTTAATGACAGTTGAAGCCAATGCCACTGGCCAGATTTCCAAGTTAATTGCTCAGGAAACAGGCATGATTATTAAAGACAATCTCTTAAAGTACGACGGTCGCCAGTTCTACTCTGAAGAAATTATTGAGGCAGTAAAAAAATTATGAGCCAACGAGTCACTAACATCAGTCCCACCTGGTGTCCGGGCTGCGGCAACTTTGCCATCTTAGGAGCTATCAAAGCCGCCCTCGACCAGCTGCAGATTAAAACCCACCAGGCTGTGTTTGTCTATGACGTCGGTTGTTCCGGTAACATGGCCGATTTTGTCTTTGCTTACGGCTTTCACGCTCTGCATGGCCGGGGTCTGCCGCCGGCGGCCGGAATTAAGTTAGCCAATCACAATTTAAAAGTGTTTGTGATTATCGGCGACGGCGGCTGTTACGGCGAGGGTGTCGGCCATCTTTTATCACTGGCTCGGGGGAATCACGACGTCACGGTTTTAACTCACGACAACTTTCTCTACTCCCTGACTACCGGCCAAAAATCACCGACTACTCCCAAGGGCCAAGTCACTCCCAGCACCCCGTTAGGGACAACTGACGAGCCGTTTAACCCCTTAGCCACGGCCTTAACCAACAGTGCCAGCTTTGTGGCCCGCGGTTTTGCCGGAGATATTCCTCACCTGACCAAGCTTTTAGTCGAAGCCACCAAGCATCAGGGTTTTAGTTTAATCGACGTCCTCCAGCCCTGCCCGACTTACAATAAATCCCGGCCTTATTCCTGGTACCGGGAGCACGTTGAGTATCTGGATAAACTTGGCCATGACCCGGCTAACCTGGAAGCCGCCTGGAAAGCCAGTTATAAAACCGACAAACTGCCGATCGGCGTTTTCTACCAGGTACCCCGGACCCCCTGGCATGAAAATTTTGCTTTATTAAAAGATAAGCCCTTGGTTGAGGCGGATATCAGACAAATCGATTTAACCCAAGTGTTGGACGAGTTTAAATAATGTTTTTGTTTGAATTTCTTCTCCACATTGACCGTTATCTGGTGCAAATCACTGCTGACTATGGCGGTCTGACTTATTTGATTTTATTTCTGATTGTTTTTGCTGAAACCGGGTTTGTTTTTACCCCGTTTTTACCCGGAGACTCGCTTTTGTTTGCCGCCGGAGCCCTGGCCTCACTGGGTTCTTTAAATGTTGCCGGTCTACTGGTTCTTCTCTGGCTGGCGGCTTTCTTGGGGGACACTGTCAATTATTGGATTGGTCATTTTTTCGGCAAAAAAATTATTGCCCACCCAAAGCTACCGCTAAATCGAGAACACTTAGCTAAAGCTCAAAAATTTTATGACAAACACGGCGGTAAAACAATCTTTCTGGCCCGGTTCATACCGATTGTCCGGACGTTTGCTCCGTTTGTGGCCGGTATCGGTAAAATGGAGTATAAGCGGTTTATTACCTTTAACGCCACCGGCGGTATTACCTGGGTAGCCGGGTTTACTTTAATGGGTTATTTTTTCGGTAATCTTCCTTGGGTTAAAGCCAATTTCTCATTAGTCGTCCTGGCAATTATTTTCCTATCAGTCATGCCGGTTTTTATGGCCAAGCACTAGTTCAAGGTCTTAAACTTACGGATAACGCCGACACACTTGCCTTGGATACGGACGTTAGTGGCATAAATCGGGCTCATGGCCGAGTTGGCCGGCTCGAGGCGAATCCGGGTGGCTTCTTTAAAAAAGCGTTTGAGTGTAGCTAAACCATTCTCCAGCAGAGCCACGACAATTTCTCCGTTTTCAGCTATATTAGTTTCCTCGATGATGACGTAGTCGCCGTCTAAAATGCCTTCATCGATCATTGAGTCGCCCTTGACCTGGAGCACAAAAGAGCGCTTTTTACCGGAAACCATGGTCGGGGAAACGCTGTAACTGGCGTTGGGGTCGGTATATGGTTCGATCGGCTTACCGGCCGCAATATAACCCAAAATCGGCAGATTGACGCCGGCTTGTTCCGGGTGATAATTGGCTTCGACCACTTCCAGACCGCGAATAGAGCCGATATATTTTTTGATAACGCCCTTTTTTACCAAGGTTTGAATGTGCTCATGAACCGTGGCCAACGAGGACACCTGCATAGCGTCAGCGATTTCCTGAAGTGTTGGTGAACAGCTATTGGCCTGAATGTATTGGGAAATAAATTCAACAATCTGTCTCTGGCGTCTATATAAAGTTACTGGCATATATTAGGCTTATCTTCGTTTCATCTTAGGACGAAGTTTTCCCCAATGTCAAGTGCCAATTTTTAGGTTAAAATAAAGTTTATGGTAAAAAAGCTGATTCTGGCTTTAGTCTTGGTGTTTGTCACAGCTACCCGGGCCTTGGCCCAAGGGGAATTTACTACCAATTACCAAGTTGATTACCAAGTGGCTACAAACGGCCAAACCCGGGCCCAACTCCAGGTCGAGCTAATTAATAAACTGTCCAATATTTACGCCTCTGAATTTGCTTTGTCGATCGGATCGACTAATTTAACCAATATCCGCTTGACTACCCCAGAAGCAGAACTGACTCCCCAGGTAGTCCAAGGTAATAAAACCACCAACATTACCGTTGTTTTTCCTGAGAAAGTCCTGGGCAAAGATAAGTCCCAACAGTTTACCCTGGAATTTACCACCACTGACTTTGCCCGGAGCTTGGGTAATGTCTGGGAAATAAGCATTCCAAAATTAGCCGAGTCTGAATCCTTATCCCGCTATGACCTGACTTTAAGTATCCCAGCTAGTTTTGGCCAAGCGGCAGTAATTACGCCGGCTCCGATTAGTCAAACCAAGAGCGGGCCAAACGTGGTTTTTAGGTTTAATACCGAGTCCTTGTTTGAAAACGGCATCAGCGCCACTTTCGGCCAAGAACAGTGGTATGACTTTAATCTTAAATATCAGCTGAATAATCCCAATTTTTATCCGGTCGAGACCGAGATCGCCTTGCCGCCGGATACACCCTGGCAACAGGTGCTTTATCAAACCATTGAACCGGCGCCGAGTAATATTAGGGTCGATCCTGACGGCAACTGGTTAGCAAGTTATCGGTTGGGGAGTCAAGCCAATCTTGAAGTAGTCGCCACTGGTTCAGCCACTTTGTTTTTGAAGCCGCGCTCCGATTTCCCCCGGAGCTACAACGACACTGTCAACTACCTTAAGTTTCAGCCATATTGGGAGTCAGACCAGCCAAAAATTAAGGCCCTGGCTAAAGAGCTAACCACGCCTAAGCAAATATACCTTTACGTGGTTTCTAACCTGATTTACGATTACGGCCGTTTGGGTGAATCAATTACCCGCCTGGGGGCGGCTAATGCTCTGGATAACCGGGATTCAGCCCTGTGTATGGAGTTTACGGACTTGTTCATTGCCCTGTCGCGCGCCGCCGGTATTCCCGCCCGGGCAGTCAATGGCTATGCCTACACTGATAACTCAGCCCTTAGGCCGCTAAGCCTCAAGCAAGACGTGCTTCACGCCTGGCCGGAATATTATGATCCGGAGCAGCAGCTGTGGCGGCCGGTCGACCCCACCTGGGGCAACACCACCGGGGGAGTTGATTATTTTTCCAACACTGATTTAAATCACTTTGCTTTTGTAATTTTAGGCCAGGATAGCCGCTATCCCATCCCGGCCGGGGCCTACAAAACCGATGACCAGCCGGCCAAAAATGTCCATGTTGATTTTGGCCGCAGCGTTCAAGCCACTAAGGGGCTGAAGCTCAGCCTGGATTTACCTAAAGAGAGTTTGGCCGGGGTCAATCTTAAAGGCAAAATTATCGTGGCCAATACCGGCAACGTGGCTTTGTACCGGGTGCCTGTCCAGCTCACCAGCCAGCTTTTGAAACCCCAGCCTGATTCCTGGCAAATTGAAGCTCTCCCGCCCCTGAGCCGGGCAGAAATCGAGTTCACTCTGCCGGCCAGCGGCTGGAACAGCCGCTTTACTGACACCCTCACCGCCGCCTCTGACTTGGATCAAACCAGCCGGCAACTGACGGTAACGCCGGCCTACAATCTGGTTTTTGGCAGTTTAGCCTTTCGTTTGGCTTTGGCCAGCCTGCTCGGCCTGGTTATGCTAAAATTGATCTATGCGCGCCTGGTTAAGTCAAAGTCTCATCAGTAGTTTAGGTTTGTTACTGGTCGGCCGGGTTTATCCCGGCTTATTGGTTCCCGCCGACTTACTGGATCTGTTTTGGATTGGAGTGGTCTTTACCTTGTTGAATCAATTGGCCAAACCGATAATTAAACTGATTCTCCTGCCGTTAAATTTATTAACCTTGGGCCTGCTCAGTTGGGTCAGCCAAGTCTTAGTTTTAGTCATTACGGTTAATCTGCTGCCGACTCTCCGGGTAGTCAGCTTTGTTTTCCCGGGTTTAAACCAAGCCGGTTTCAGCATTTCTTCTTTTACTGTTAGTTTGTTTGCCAGCTACATTCTGGCCTCTTTAGCCTTGAGCTTGACCAATAAAATATTAAATTTCGTCATATGCCCGGATTAATTCTGTTTCAAATATTGATAGCGCTAGGGTTAATCGCCCTGGTCCTGCTGCAATCTAAAGGCGGCGGTTTGGGGACGG
>JAUYJQ010000069.1 GCA_030699295.1 Candidatus Beckwithbacteria bacterium | reverse complement strand
CCGGGCTGGTAAATAATTTAACCGCTTCGCCCAAAGGCTGGTCCAGGCCGACCACCTGGAAAGCGTCTTTTTTACCCTGAGTGTATTTGACAATGGTGCCGTCGCTAAACAGGACCCAAACCGAGCCGTCAATAGTCATATCCATGGCCTCGGACAGATCAAAACTATCACCGACTAAATAACTTTTCTTACCCGATAGGCCATCATCTAAACCCAGATATTTCCAGATCTGGCCGGTAATGGCGGCATCTAAAAGATACAGGTTGCTGCCAAAACCGCGGGCAATTTTAATCTGCTGCCAACCATCGGCTTCGACCGCGGCCAAGGTTTTTTCCTTGGCAGTGTCGATTACCGTGACTTTATCCGCAGCCACAATAAAACCCCTGTCGTCGGTTAAACCGACGGCCCTAGCTGAGCTTAAGTCCCCGCCGCTAACCACCATCTTGGCCGCTTTAGTTTCCAGGTTAAGCAGGACTGCCGTCCGGCTGCTATCATCCCAAACCAAGAGCTGGCTGCCGCTTAAACCCCAGGCTTGACCCCGAAAGCCGTCTTTGACTAAATCAAAATCATACCATTCGTCGGCATTGTCGACGCGGTACTCCCGCTCCACCTGATTTAAAGTATCGACCAGGCGTTGTTTTAAACCAATCAGCTCATCGGTTTCCTTGACTCCTTTTTGGCCTAAGTATGCCTCCAGGCTGGCTTCGCTCTCGTGGAGAAGTGATTTGGACCGTAAAGGGTTTAATGACATTAAACTATCGGCCTCGTCGAGCTTGTAGTTGACTTCGTCAACCAGGGTTTGATAGCTTTGCTGCTTCTCAGTATTTTGTCTTTTCCTGCCAGCCAGAAGTAAACTAGCCCCCAAAACCAAAAGCAGCACCAATACCACGGTAATGGCTGTCTGCCGCTGGCGGGCGGCTTTATTGCCGACGAAGATGGCCCTGTTTCTACCCAAAGATAGCCTGGCTGCTAGGTTAGCCAGCGGTTGTTTAACCTGATTAATCAGCGGCTGGAGGCGAGCAAAGACCGATAACCTCGGCGGGGAAGATTCTGGAACAGCTGTTTCATCAACCGCCTCTGCCACCTTAGCCACTACCGCCGCTGCCTGGCTGTTGTCTTTATGGCCATAAACCTGGGTGGTCAAACTTTCAGCTATGGCTGCGGCTGATTCCTGGCCGATAGCCCCGCGCAAGCTGCCCTCCGGCACCAGTTGATTAAATTGGCTGGTGGCCGCCACTAATACATCACTGGCTTTAAGCTCTCCGGAAACGGTTTCGATCCCGGCGGCCGAGGCACCAAACAGCTTAACCAGATTGTCTCCCCGCTTGAACCAAACTTGGCCGGCGGCATTTCTACCGGCATAAAGATAATCCTGCCACACAACCAAAGCGACCACTTCCAGCTCCACCTGGTCTAAAAACTCGGCGGTCAAAGTCTCAATTGTCTGGCTTAATTTTTTTAAGATCGAGCCTGACTGGTTACTGTAATAGATTTCCTGAAGGCGCTGAATAATTTCCGTACCAAAAGAGCTGATTTCAATTTCCTGCTTGGCCCGGAAACTGACCGCGGCCAGGAGCTCCCCGTGGCTGTTTAATTTTTCTGTTTCTGCCGGCAGGAATTCATGGACCTGAGACCAACTTGACTCGCCTAAATTGCCGACGATTTTGGCTACGCTTAAGTTCATAGAATAAACAGGCTAAAAATAAATACCGCTACTGCCAATAATACCAAGGCCCAACCTAAAACTTCCAGCTCTTTTTCTAAAAAACCGGTGACTGTCCGGCTCATCAGCCTGACCTGGCGGACGACGACTAAACTAAAACCAAGGTAAAGCAGTAAAAACAGCCAAACGCCGAGTTTGGCTAAGATAGCTACATCCACTCTCCAGCCGGCAACTAAAAACTCCAGTAGTTTATCAAACGGGGTCATCGGACCCTCCCTATAATTTTTTCGTGTTCTTCTTCAAGCTTGAGTTCGTTTAAGATTTGCACCACCCGGCCGGGCGATGGCACGTCTTCGATGGCAAACTCCCGCTTCTCACCGGCGGTCTGCATATTGACGTCGCCAAAATTTAGCAGCGCCCGGATGACTCCCCCCTGCCGGTAGGTAATGTCTTCGATGTTGTCGATCTTGGCGCCGGAAACTTCTTTGTAAAGGAGGTTATAAAAATTGACATCGATGACCCGCTCGTCGGTAATGATAAACACATGAAAGTACCAACTAATAAACTGCTCATAAACAAAGGCGATTAACAAAAGATACCACATGATAATGGCCATCAACTGGCCCCTGTCCGATAAGAAGTCCAAAAGCGGAATCAGGGTTAAAATCAGCGGCACAAACACCATAATGACGGCGGTAATAATCCACTTTAATTGAGTAAACCAATGTTGGCGCAGTAACAGGATAATTTTTTCGTGTTTCTCCTGGGTTTCAAAACGCACCTTGCCAGGGAGCAGGCAAAAAGCGCTGAAAGCATGACTCCCCCGTTTTTTTCCTTTACCCCACCTTGCAGCCACGGTTTCGTAGCTTGACCCTAAACCCGCCTGTTTCGGTTTACTTGGCGCCACAAAAATATCGGTCATTTATCTTTTCTCCACATTATACAGCGGCCCGACGATCTGAATATTGGCCGGGGCCCGCAGATTAAACCAGTCTTTAAATTCAGAACCTGAAAAAGATTCTGTCCCGGCATCGCCAAAAAGGCTGATTGAGCTGGTTGTTCCTGAACCAAAATCAACGGCAACAGAGCCGTCATTAATACTGTTAAATGGTTTGCCGCCGCGCGCAGAAAGCTCTGATTTGACTCGCTCAAAACTCCAGGTTTCCGCTCCCTCAGGATTTGGTCTGTCAAATTGATATAAATGGTTTCTGATACCAGAATCTTTTCTCGCCAAAAGAATAACATTAACAATGTCTGCTAACTCTTGCGTCTTTAACCAAGCGGTTTTGCTGTATTCCGATCGTGAACCCCAATCGCAATAAAACCAAGGTGATTCTCGATCATAAGCCCTTGAATTAAGATCACTCAGGCTTCCCGGGTTTCCGCCCGGACCATCAAATTTATTGATACTTTTAATATACCCACCGTGGGTTGAGGCATACTGAGTAAAGGCAGGATTGCCTCCATCCATCAAAACCCACCCACTGGTTGCGGTCACCGCTCTATCCCAGTTGCCACCTTTCGGCTCCGGCTTGAAAACCTGGCATTGCTCGTTAGTGCAAATAGGTTTTATGCCGTTACTGGTAACGTTTAAAGCATAACTTCTGGCGGCAACGGCTTGCGCCTTTAAGGCCGCCAAATCATTTTCCGTCCAAGAGTCAGGCATCTCGTAAATTCTCTTGACATATTCTTCTATTGAGCCTGACCAACCCGTAGTCGTTGTAATCTGAATTCCTTGGTTGTAGTCCTTCTTCAGGGTTTTACCTGGATAATATTCCTGTAAAATCTGCTCCACTCCCTGATTGATCTTTGCCCTTCCCCAAGCTCCGTATTGGTTCAAACCATTCCTATGGGGAACTCCATAAGTAAATATAGCCAGTTTTGGAGAAAATCCAGGGTCGCGGCCATTAGTCAAATCACTATCACAGCGGCCTGGACTCGCAGCCGAACGAGAAATTCCCAGGCTGGCTAGTTTTTGAGCAATAATGTTTTGCTGTTGAGCGTTTAGCGAGGCAATCTGCTGGGACAGTTTCGACTGGTAGGCTTTAGCCCCGGCAATCTCCCCTTCAAAAAACTCGGCTTCTTTGTCGACTTTTTCCTGTAAAATCGCCAAACTGGCCCGATCGGCCTCGACTTTTTGCTTATCTTTATCCAGCTGAATCAGCTCCAGGCTGATTTGGGCAATAATGTCTTTATCCCTATCGGTCACCACTCCTCTATAGAAAAGGTCACGGGCCAGATTGCCCGACGGACCGGTAGTAAACAAAACCAAAAAAGTTGACGGCGCCCGGGAAGCCTTGTAATAAGACAGCACCCGTTCGGATAACAGAGCATACTGGACGGAAAACTCTTCTTCCCGCTGGGCAATGCTGGCTTCAAGTGCCCGCAAGTCGTCTTTGGCTTTGGCAATGCCGGCAGTAATCAAGGCAAGGCGCTGCTGCAGCCGGGCCAGCTCGGACTCCAACGGCTTGGTGGCACTAATGCTTTGCTCCCGGGCGCGGGAAAGCTCTTCTATCTGTTTTTGCAAATCCTCAAGTTCATCAGCCCTGACCGGCCAAGCCAGAAAAATTACCAGCAATAAAAATAGCCCTATTTTTCTCATCAACCCATTCTAACATTTATTACTTGTGCTAAACTTGAGGCGATGAAAAGAATCCTGATCTTATTTTTCTTTACAGTTGTTTTATTAACTCCAACTGCTGTATTAGCCCAAACCGTTGATACCGCTCTCGGCCCTATCCCCACCGAACCGGCAAAATTAGTCAAATGGATTTTGGGGTGGTCAATTGCCATGGGGGGCGGGATTGCAGTTTTGCTCTCCCTTTGGGGCGGGGTAACGATTATCTTGGCCGGCGGCAACCCGGAAAAAATTAATGAGGGTAAAGAAATTATCACCTCGGCCATTTCCGGCATTTTGTTTATTTTATTCTCGGTGTTTTTGCTAAGATTTATTGGAG
>JAUYJQ010000064.1 GCA_030699295.1 Candidatus Beckwithbacteria bacterium | reverse complement strand
ATCCACTTTGCCGGTCACTAAAACCACCTGGTCACTTTGCCATAAACTCTTAGTTTGGGAGTAAAGTGTGGGGAAAATCACCAGCTCAATCTGGCCGGAATCGTCGTCCAAAGTAGCAAAAGCCATTTCGTGGTTATTCTTTCGAGTCAGTATCGGCTTAACCGTTCTAATAGTTCCGCCCAAAGTCACGCTTTGATTTAAGTGGATTTGCGGGTCAATATCGGCGATGTGGTGAGACACCAAGGTTTTAATTTTTTTTAAGGCCTCGCCGTGGGGATGGTCGGTTAAGTAAAAACCCAATAATTGCTTTTCAAACGAAAGTAAATCGATTTTAGAAAACTCTTCTGATTCGGGCAGTTGGTCCCGGACCGGGGCTTGGGGGGCGGATGCCCCCGCAAACATTGACACTTGGTTGGAGTTGGCTTCGCGCTGATTGGCGCCGGCTTTTTGCCTGATGGTTTCCAACCCCAGCATCAGGCTGGAGCGCTTGCCAAAAGCATCAAAAGTGCCTACCTGGATCAAACTCTCGAGCACCTTTTTATTAACCTTTTGCTGGTCGATTCTCTCGCAAAAATCTGTTAAGGATTTAAATCGATGTTTTTTCCGGGCCGCTAAAATTGTGGTAATGGCCGCTTCGCCGACGTTTTTAATCGCCGACATGCCAAAACGGATGGCTTTATGATTTAGAGAGCCTTTGTCCGCCTCGATTGAAAAACCGGTCAGACTCATGTTAATGTCCGGCGGCAACACCACAATGCCCATGGTTTTGGCTTCATCCACGGCCATCGGCACTTTGTCTTTGTTATTGACCTCGGCCGTTAACAGGGCAGTCATAAACTCCACCGGAAAATTGGCCTTGAGGTAGGCAGTTTGGTAAGCAATCATGGCATAAGCAGTGGCGTGGGCTTTGTTAAAGCCATAGCCGGCAAACTTGTCGATATAGCCCCAGATTTTTTCAGCAATTTTGCGCGAATAGCCTTTTTTCTCTGATCCCTTGATAAACTTGGATTTTTCTTTGGTCATGATCGAGCGCTTCTTTTTGCCGATCGCCCGGCGCAAAATATCCGCCTCGCCCAAGGTATAACCGGCCATAACATTGGCAATCTCCAGGGCTTGTTCCTGATAGACAGCAATGCCGTAAGTCTCTGCCAGGACCGGTTTTAAATCCGGGTGGGGATACTCGATCTTGGCCGGGTTCTTCTTGCCGGCAATAAAGGTGTCAATCAGGGCCATCGGTCCGGGCCGGTAAAGCGACACCATGGCGGTAATATCGGAAAAGCGCGACGGCTGAAGTTTCCGGGCCACCGAGCGCATGCCCGGGGATTCGAGCTGGAACACACCGATAGTGTGACCGGCGCTTAACAACTGATAGGTTTTAGCGTCATCTAAGGGCAGTTCGGATATGTCCAGGGTTTTTCCGGTTTGGTCTTTGACTAAGTTGACCGCGTTTTGCAAAATGGTCAAATTTGACAGGCCCAAAAAGTCCATTTTAAGTAGGCCAATAGCGTTTTGGTCAATATTACAGTCGAGCGAGTACATATCGTATTGGGTCATGATCCGCTCGTTTTTTGACTCCAGCTGCAGCGGGGTGTACTCGATTAAGGGTTTATCACCAATAACCACGCCGGCGGCATGAGTGGAGGCGTGGCGGGCAGTGCCTTCGATCTTTTTAGCCAGGTCAATCAGTTCTTTAAATTTATCCTGGCGGTAATATTCCTGCAGATCGATGACGTTGACCATTGCCTCTTCCAGGCTATGACCAAAGGGGATGAGTTTGGCAATTTTATCAGGATCTGAGTAGGGCATACCTAAGACCCGGCCCACGTCCCGGATGGCTCCCCGGGCTTCCATGGTGCCGAAAGTAATAATCTGGGCCACTTTATCTTTGCCGTATTTAGAGGCCACGTACTCGATGACCTCGTCGCGCCTATCGTCGGCAAAATCCAGGTCGATATCCGGCGGGCTGGGCCGCTGTGGGTTTAAAAACCGCTCAAAAGGGATGTTATGGAACAGCGGGTCAATCGAAGTGATCCGCAAGGCATAAGCCACCAGCGAGCCGGCCACGCTGCCCCGACCCGGCCCGACCCGGATGTGATGTTTCTTAGCCCAGTTGACAAAATCCTGGACGATTAAAAAATAGGTGGCAAAACCTTTATCACAAATAACTTTGAGTTCGTAGTCAAAGCGCTGTTTTTGCTCATGGGTAATCGGTTTAAACCGCTGTTTCATGCCGGCTTCGGCTAAATCGCGTAGATACTTTTCTGAACTTTGATAATTTTTTGGCAGAGGAAAATCCGGCAGGATCCACTTACCGGTAGAGATGTTGACCTCACAGGCATCAGCAATCTTTAAACTATTTTTCAGGGCTTCGGGATAATCGGGAAATAAATGAGCCATTTCCTCAGCCGACTTCAAGTAAAAATCCGGCGAACCGATCATGGTTAAACGATTTTTGTCAGACAGAGTGGTTTTGGTTTGGATTGCCAGCAGGGCGTCCTGGGCCCGGGCGTCTTCAGGGTTAACGTAGTGCAGATCGTTGGTGGCTACCACCGGAATACCTAAACGGCGGGAAAAATCAATTAACGTTTTATTGACTTGGTCTAGTTCTTTAAGGTGAATGTGCTTTTGCAGTTCCAGATAAAAGTCTTTACCGAACAACTCAAAGAATTTTTTAGTTTGATTTAAAGCCTCCTGGATCTGGCCTTGGAGAATCAACTGGGGGATAATCCCCTGCAGGCAGGAAGAGGTGGCTACCAGGCCTTCTTTATACTTGGCCAATAGATCCCA
>JAUYJQ010000063.1 GCA_030699295.1 Candidatus Beckwithbacteria bacterium | reverse complement strand
CCCCAATATCTATTCCTCGCTGGAGCTCTTTGGCAGTGACGCTAAAAGATTAACCGTCAGGGTCAGCGACAGCCAAATTACCAGCTTAATCGACTGGCAAAAAAGTTTTAACCTGCAAAATTCTGTGCGAAAAATCGACCAAACCACTCTAGCTGACCTGCCGGCTTTACACTTACAGTACGGAGCGCCGGAAATGATGATGACGGTGGCTCTTTCAGACGGAATTATTTATGAAGTCTTGAGCCCGGCTGATGACGGCTTTTGGGACCGCACCCATGAAGACTTGGTCAGCAGTTGGCAGTTTGCCACGTCTGTGACACCAGACGTGGCAGGCTCGTCGGGGAATGACACCATTACATTAATCGAAGAAACTGTCGAGTAAAATATGTGGCACTTCCCTCTTTTTTGGTATCTATCTACCTTTACTTGGTGGCCGCGCTTCCTTAAAAACCTGATCGTCTTTCTGGATAACCGGCTGGCAGTCAGCGTCAACGCCCGAATGCTGCTAATTCCCATGTTCCACGACACCAGTATCTTAGGCAGATTTTTAAGCCTGCTGGTCAGACTAGTTAAAATTATCTACGGTGGCTTAATCGTCTTACTCAGTATTAGCGCCGGCAGTTTATGGTGGCTCGTCTGGTTGATTATTTCACCGGTTATATTTTTGCTTTGGCCTTTGGATATCGCTCTTCAATTGCTGCAGGGCGATAAAAGTTTGAGCCGGGAAACTAAACAATTACTGAATCGGTCCCGTCATCAAATCAGTGTCCTCAAACAACAACTGGTTAAAACTGAAGCCGCCCGACAACTGCTGACCCGGACGGAAATCGCCCCCATCACTTTCTTAAACTTAGCCTCCCCTTTAACCATTAAGGAGTGGTTGGGCCTAGCCGCTCAGGAATCTCGGGGTCAAATCGAACCTGGCCATCTGCTTTTGGCGGTTTTAAAACTGAATCAGTGGCGCTACCAATTGACCTTAACCACCTTTAATTGGCTGAGGGCCATGTCTGCCTGGAACCGGACTCCGTTCCTTTGGAACCAAGACTATGTCATCCGCCCGATCGGCGGGGTTGACCGCGGTCAAATCGGCATCCCCACCCCCACCCTCGACCGCTTTTCCACCGATTTGACCAGTGTCGCCCAAAAACACCAACTGGCGGAAATTTTCGGCAAAGACAAAGCCATCGAGCAATTAGTCAAGATTTTATCGAGAAAAGATAAAAATAACTGTTTAGTCATCGGCCAACCCGGCAGCGGTAAAACTACTTTGATTAAAGCCCTGGCCCAGGAAATCGTCCGCGGGGTCAAGGCCAACAGTTTAAGATTCAAGCGGGTAGTGGCCCTGCAAACCAGCCGCCTGGCAGCCGGAGCCGATGACGCCGAGCTCAATCAGCGGATTGAACAAATTATCGGAGAAATTAAGGCCAGCGAAAATATAATTCTGTTTGTGGATGAAGTCCATAACTTGGCCACCGTCAATCAGGATAAACCGGAAACCAGTAATCTGCTGAGGGCCCTCGAGCCGGTCTTAGACGAAGGTTGGTTTCAGTTTATCGGCGCCACCACCACTGAAAATTATAAAAAGTATCTTGAACCCAATGAAGCCTTTTCCCGCTTATTTGAAACAGTCGAGCTGGCTGAAGCCAGCCCGGAAACGACGGAAAAATTACTGGAATACCTGGCTTGGCAGAGGGAAAAAAGCCAACCGGTACTAATTACCCGCCGGGCTCTCCACCGCCTGGTGGAGTTAGCCGGACAGTACTTTCACGACCGGGTCCTGCCTGACAAAGCCGTCAATCTTTTAGACGAAGCGGTGGCTCAGGTCGAAACCAGCGGCTCGAATCTGGTCAGCTCGCAAACCGTGGACCAACTGGTGACGGAAAAAACCAAAGTGCCGGTCAGCCAAATCGGCCAAGGCGAAGCCAAACTGCTGCTCAATCTGGAAAGCAAACTGCACCAGCGGGTCATCGGCCAGGAAGCGGCCATTAAAGCCGTTGCCCAGGCGATCAGGCGGGCCCGGACACAGTTAAAAGACCCCAACCGGCCCATTGCCAGCTTTTTATTTGCCGGGCCGACCGGAGTCGGTAAAACCGAAACCGCCAAAGCCTTGGCCAGCGAATTTTTCGGCAGTGAAAAAACCATGATCCGCCTGGATATGAGCGAGTACCAGACAGTCGAGAGTGTTGACCGCCTCCTCGACACCCTGACTGACGCCGTCCGCCAGCAACCCTATACTCTACTACTACTTGACGAGGTGGAAAAAGCCCACGCTAAAGTTATCAACCTGTTTCTTCAGGTGATTGACGATGCCCGCTTAACCAGCGCCCAAGGCAAAACCGCTGATTTTAGCAATACCATCATTATCGCCACGACCAATGCCAAGGATTTGAAAAAAGATTTCGCCCCGGAATGGCTCAACCGTTTCACCGGCATCATCGTCTTTGAGCACTTGAGCAGCTCTCAAATCGAAGCCGTAGTTAAGTTAAAGCTAAAGCAACTGCAGCAAATTTTGTCAAAACAGGAAATTAAGTTAAAGTTTGAGCCGGGAACAGCGCCGGCGGTAGCTAAACTGGCTTTTTCTGACGAGTGGGGCGGCCGCCAGGCCGACCGGGTGATCCAAGCCAAAATCAGCAACGTCATTGCCGAAAAAATATTGAGCGGGGAAATAGAGAAAAATAAACTGTGGCTGTTTAAACTATGAAAGACCGGTTAGACGAGTTGGCTGATAGGTTGTCAAAACTGCTTCGGGCAATCGACTTTGAAACTAAGAAACAAGATTTGAAGACCTTAAAGAAGCAAAGCGAAGACCCGAAGCTATGGCAGGACCAAACCAAAGCCAAGACCACGCTCCAAAAACTGACCAGTTTACAAACCGAGATTGACCAACTGGATAAACTCCAGGAACGCTTGAGCGCCAGCCAGGAAGTAGTCGAAGCGGTCAACGATGCCGACGTGACCCAAATTGATAAAGAGCTGACGGCTTTGGAAAAACTCAAATGGCTCTCCGGGCCTTATGATCAAAACGGGGCCATCGTCTCAATTCACAGCGGCCAGGGCGGCACCGAAGCCATGGACTGGACGGCCATGTTGAAACGAATGTATTTAAGATATGCTGAAAAAAGCCGCTGGCAGACTCAAGTTACCTTAGAACACCCTGGAGAGGAAGCCGGCATTAAAACCGTCACTTTTACCGTCGACGGGCCCCTGGCTTACGGTTATTTAAGAAGAGAACGGGGCACCCACCGCCTGGTTCGCCTATCCCCGTTTAATGCTAACCACCTGCGCCAAACCTCATTTGCCCTGGTAGAGGTGCTGCCGCAGATTACCGAAGAAGATGAAGAGATTGAGATTAAAGACGACGACCTGGAAATCAGCTTTTCGCGCGCTTCCGGCTCCGGCGGCCAAAACGTCAATAAGGTCTCAACCGCTGTCAGATTAAAACATAAACCAACCGGGATAGTGGTTGAATGCCAGACCCAGCGTTTTCAGGAACAAAACCGCAAAACGGCGCTAAAAATATTAAAAGCCAGGCTCTGGGAAATCGAGGAGAAAAAACGGGCTCAGGAGCTAAAAACCCTAAAAGGCGAACATAAACAGGCCTCCTGGGGCAATCAAATCCGCTCTTATGTGCTCCACCCTTATAAACAGGTCAAAGACTTAAGAACCGGCTGGGTGGATAATAACCCGGAAGCGGTACTTGACGGCAATTTAAATGAGTTGATTGAGAAAGCCCTGGCTTTAGGGTAGACTGGAAATATATGATTCAACCATTAAACTTAAACGCTGAAGTTCAACCTGTAGGCAAACCGGGTAAAAAACTGCCGACTAAGAAAATTGCCATATTTTTGGGCATAATTGCCTTAGGCGCTTTAACCGGCTACGGCTTATTTAACTTAAAAGGCGGCGGGCCGAAAAAATTACTAACGGAGGTCAGCGGCACGGCTGCTGTCGGTGAAAGTTACGGTGTTGAAGACACTAAGGTGTTTACCGATTCGGCTGAAGGCAAACTCACCAGCGGCGGCATCGACGGCGAAGGCTCGCACCATTTGATCCGCGAGGGCGGCGAATCTCAGAATGTTTATTTAACCTCGTCGATTATTGACCTGGATCAGTTTATCGGCCGGCAGGTCAAAGTTTGGGGACAAACTTTCGATGCCCAAAAAGCCGGATGGCTGATGGACGTCGGCCGCCTCGAAATTATTAAATGATTACTTTTGAAAAAGTCACCAAGCGGTTCAGCGACGGAACTCTGGGACTTGGTGAAGCCTCGTTCCAGATTAAAACCAACGAGTTTGTTTTTTTTATCGGGCCATCCGGGGCCGGTAAAACCACGGTGATGAAGTTGCTAAGAAGAGAAATCTCCCCCAGCGAAGGGGTTATCACGGTCAAAGACAAAAATATCAATCAACTCGAAAAACAGGCAATTCCCGCCTTAAGGCGAAGTGTGGCTATGTGTTATCAGGATTTTAGGTTGCTGGCTGACCGGACAGTGCTGGAAAATGTGGCTTTGCCCCTGGAAATTGCCGGAGTCAGCGAACCAGAAAAAGCCGAACGGATCGCTGACGTCTTAAAGAAAGTCAATCTGGGGAAAAAGGCTAATTTTTTCCCGGTGCAGCTGTCCGGAGGCGAACTGCAGCGGGTGGGTATCGCCCGGGCAATTGTGGGCAAACCGGACGTGATCCTGGCCGATGAACCAACCGGGAACCTTGACCCGGAAGCAGCCTTTGAAATCATCAAGCTCTTCAAAGAAATCAACTTGGCCCAAACGACGATCATCGTCGCCACCCACAACGCCGACTTAGTCAACCAGTTTAAAGAACGGGTGATTGAATTAAAACACGGCAAAATTATCCGCGATCAAAAAAAGGCAAAATATGTGGCTTAAAAAAACCTGGACCCAGGTCAGACGCAGCCCGTTCCAGGGTTTAGCAGGGGTGATGATTACCACCCTAACCCTATTAGTTATTTCTGTTTTTACCCTGTTATCTTTCGGCTCGATTCAAATCTTAAAATATTTTGAGTCGGCACCCCAGGTGATCGCTTTTTTCAAACCGGGTGAGGATTTGACCGACATTCAGATTGCCAACATCCGCGCCCAACTGGAATCGAGCGGCCGCCTCAATCAATTCCGCTATGTGTCCACCAGGGAAGCCGAGGCAATTTACAAAGAGAAAAATCAAGATAACCCCCTGCTTTTAGAACTGGTTGACTACAACATTCTGCCGGCCTCGATCGAAATTTCCGGCAAAACCCTCGACGATTTGCCGATTTTAAGAAACATGCTCACTACCCAGGAAGGCGTCGAGGATATTGTTTACTATGAAGACATCGTCCAAAGTTTGTCTAGCTGGATTAACAGCATCAAGGGCATCGGCGCCGGGGTCATCGGCTATTTGACCATCGAGTCGATCCTGGTAATTTTAGTGATCATCGGCTTACAAATTGCCAGCCGCCG
>JAUYJQ010000056.1 GCA_030699295.1 Candidatus Beckwithbacteria bacterium | reverse complement strand
ATTCACCAACAAAAATGGCCCGAGTTTAAAGAGTCGCTTGCCACAAGCGGTGTTAACACGATTGTGGTGGTCCAGGTTAACGGCAAGTATCGCGGCGGCTTGGAAGTCAAACCGGCTGAAGCCAAAGATAAAGCCTTAATGATTAAGCGCGCCAAGTTTTGCGCCAACGTGGCCAAGCACTTAACCGGTAAAACCATTATCAAAGAAATCTTTGTTCCCGGGCGCTTGGTAAATCTTGTGGTGGAATAGCTTTGTGCTATAATCGGGCCTACTGATTAACTCCTGCCCGAAAAGGAGTTTTATGCCGGGTAAAGAAGGGGATATTTTTGAAACGCTGAACGGCGCTATCACCGGAGCAGAGAATCCGCACACTAATTTTCGTTTGAGTCATATGCTGCAGGGCGAAATGGATTCTGGTACTTGGGTTCTTCAACCAACTCAAATGGAGGCAATTGACGGCTATTTGCAAAGATCTGTCGGCAGAAGTATTCCTGAGTTTTTACGGCAAGGCTTAGGCTTGGATAGACTTCAGTGGCAGTTTATTGAAGCCAAGGGTTTGTTGGACTTGGCTTTTCTGGGTTTTGATAAAGATATAAAGGTCGAGTCAGACACCGATTGGAAGGAAGCCCAAGCGACTATTCAAGTTAATCGAAGAGATATGGGGGCAGACAAAACTGTTTTTAGGGAAACCTTGGGGATAGCTGGGGTTAACGGCGATAAAAGATTAGTGGTTGCCGGATACAATTTAGAGCCGCCTTATCTGCCAAAACACGATTTTCAACTAAAATCACTTGACGTTTCGCTCCAGGAAAATGAAGTTTCCACAGATGTCACAAGTGGTCGTGAAGATGATATATGGCAGGCTTGGTATGCTTTTCGTTATGGGTCGGTTGTGTTACAAGAATATTTTCAAGGAAAACTATATCATCTTTTTCCCAGTTTAATTACTCCGGTAATGCAGCAGCAAGCCGATAATACGGTTAGATTAATGCGTTTAGAAAGAGGGGGTAATGGGGCAATGGTTTTCTTTGAACAGAACTCTCCGAAGGAGGAGCTTAAACAGGCGAATTTTTACCCGTCTCAGTTTCAAGTGATTGAAGATAGGAGTGTTGTCTCGGTTGTTGGTAGAGCGAATAAGTCTGAATTGGGTGTTCTTGTGCCGCGGTATTTGCAAAAAGTAACAGAGAGGTAATTGGTCCAACTGTCGTTGTTTCGAATCCATATCCATTGATTTCCACAAATGAAACCGGTGTGTTACAGTTAATTAATGGCCGACGACAAGCGCCTGATTAATTTTTTTCAGGAAAAACCTTATTTAATTACTTTAGCTTTGGCGGGAGTTTTGGTTTTGGTTGTCGGTTTGGCAATAGTGGGCATCGGCTTGGGCCGGAGCGGCGGAGCAGAGATTGAAATCCGGGAAGCCGAGCCGCAAGCGTCAGAATCCGCTGGTACGATCTATGTGGACGTCGGCGGCGCGGTCATGCGGCCGGGGCTTTATCAGCTTAAATCCGATTCGCGGGTCAACGATGCCTTGGTGGCTGGCGGCGGCTTAGCCAAAGATGCCGACCGGGACTGGATTAGCCAGAATCTTAATCTGGCGGCTAAGCTGACCGACGGCATCAAGGTATATTTGCCGTTTCAAGGGGAAGCGACCGAGGTTTTGGGCAGTGCTGATCAGTTAGAAGGCAAGATTAACATTAATACCGCCTCACTTAATCAACTCGATTTGTTGTGGGGGGTCGGCCCGGCGACCGCCCAAAAAATTATTGACAACCGGCCGTATGCTAAAGTGGAAGATTTGCTCGATAAAAAAGCGGTCAAGGCTAATGTTTACGAAGCCATTAAAGATAAAATCACCGTCTTATAGTCGATGAAACGGCTGCTGTTGGTTTTGATAGGCTTTGCACTATTTATAGTGAGACTGCCGGCCAGCCTCCAGGGATTCAAAAACTTGGACAAGTATGAAGGCCGGCCGATAACCATTAGCGGCAGAATATCCTCACAAATAAACTTACAGGGTAATAGTCAAAGCTTTTATTTGGGTTTGATTCAGGTCCGCACCCAACTCTATCCGGCCTATGAATATGGTGATAAATTGGCTATTTCCGGCACTCTCCAGAGGAAAGTGATAAACCCTTACTATAGCCGCTTTAGCTTGATATATCCAAGCATCGAGCGGGTGGCAGCCGGTAACAATATTTTTATAGGTCTTAAGAATAAACTGGAATCTTGGTTCAGCCGGGTTCTACCAGAGCCCGAAGCCTCGCTTCTAGCGGGAATTGTTTTAGGCAGTAAACGGGGATTACCTCAGGATTTTTGGCAGGCTTTGCAAAAAACCGGCACCTTACATATTGTCGTCGCCTCTGGTTATAACGTGACTATTGTCATGGGGGTAACCATTTCCCTCCTGGCAGGGTTAGTCAAGCGCTGGCAGGCGATTACCCTGGGGATAGCGGCAGTAATGATTTACTCGTTCATGGCCGGCTGGGAGCCGGCAATTGTCCGGGCGGCAGTCATGGGCAGTTTAGCCTATTTTGGCCAGGCCTTAGGCAAGTTGAGCGACGGCCTTCACCTGCTGGTTTTAGCCGTAATGGTAATGTTGGTGTATAACCCGCTGTTTATCTGGGATATCGGCTTCCAGTTGAGCGTCATGGCTACCTTCGGTTTGATTCTCATCTGCCCCCGGTTGCCGCGTTTACCCCAGGGGGTGGGCGAGTCTTTGGCGGCGCAGATTATGGTCTGGCCGATTCTGGTCTATAACTTCGGTCAAATGAGTGTCTTTGGTATAGTAGTTAATGGTTTGATACTGTGGCTGGTGCCATATATTATGGCTTTGAGCCTGTTGCCCTGGCTGGCTTATCTGCCGCTCCACCTGATGGTTTTAGTAGTTAACTGGTTCGGCCGGTTTGACTGGATGTCTTGGCAGGTCAGCCCGGCGGCTGCCAGCTGGTGGTGGATTTTGGGGTACTATTTAGTAGTCACTTATGTGGTTACCCGCAAAACAAATTAACTTATTGCTCTTGGGCCTGATCGTGCTGGTGTTGGTACTGTGGCAGCAGTGGCCTCAAGCCAACTTAAAGCTGGTATTTTGCAGTGTCGGCCAGGGTGATGCGGCTTTAATCATCTATCGTGATCAGCAGGTATTGATCGACGGCGGGCCGAATAATCAAGTCTTGAGCTGTTTGGGTAAACACCTGCCGGTTTGGGACCGGAGCTTGGAATTGGTGATTGCCTCGCATGCCGAGGCCGACCATATTACCGGTTTAATCGAGGTGGCCAAGCGTTATCAAATTAAACAGCTGGCGGCCGTCAATGAAGTCAACGATACGGCTGAATACCGGCAGTTGGCTCAAGAGATCAGCCGGCAGGGAATCAAGACCAGGGAGCTGGTCCGGGGTGATTCGGTCAGTATCGGCCCGGTCAAACTTACTTGGCTGTGGCCGGAGCGGCCCGGGAAGGAAACCTTAGCCTGGACCGGTGAAGCCCAAGTCTTGGGAGCCAAAACCTCGCTCAATCAACTTTCTCAGGTAATCGAGGGCAGTTTCGGCGACTTTGATTGGCTCCTCACCGGAGATATTGACACCAAAATCGAGCAAAAGCTAATCACTTCAGGTACTCTACCTGAAGTGGAAGTACTCAAAGTGGCCCATCACGGCAGCAAGTATTCAAGCAGCCTGGCCTTTCTTGAGGCAATCAAGCCCGAACTAGCCATCATTGAGGTCGGTAAAAACCATTTTGGCCACCCGACGATAGAAACGCTTAATCGCTTGCAGCAAATCCGGGCGGCCGTCAAGCGCACCGACCAGGATGGCGACGTGGTGGTGGTTTCCGACGGCCGTAACTGGTGGTTAAACTAATGGTGTATTATTAAGAAGATGAGACTAAGAATCAGAGATCGACTGCTTTGGGGTTTAGAAATAAGCAGCGGCAGCCGGGCCTATCCGGCGGCCAAGTTATTTGCCTGGACGCCGGTAGGTTATTCCCGGCGCAAATACCGCGATCTGCTGCACCGCTTAATTAGGATTGGCCAGATTCAGCAGCTGATTATCGACGGCCAGGTCCAGTTGCGTTTGACCGCCTCCGGCAGGGAGTTACTCTTAAAGAATTTCCCGGTGTTACAGCTTCAAGGCAAAACCTGGGATGGTTTTTGGCGGATTGTCATTTTTGACATTCCCGAAAGTAAACGCAAACAGCGCGATGCTCTGCGCCGGGCGCTTAAAAAAATGGGCTTCGGCCGCCTCCAGGACAGCAGTTATATCTCACCCCATGAACTAAGCCAGCCGTTTTTGGACTGGCTCCAGGCTAAGGGTTTGCCCGGCTCGGTTATAATCCTGGAGGCCAAACAAAAGCATTTAGGGAATCCCAAGAATTTGGCTGCCAAAGTTTGGAGTCTAGCGTCACTGGCTGCTAGTTACCGGCACTTAATCGAGCGTTTGACCACCCGGTTTGGGATTAAAGAAGTCAAGAAAAGGGAAGACTGGCTGAAAAAAATCCACCAGGAATATCTGCAGATAATTTTAACCGAGCCGTTATTACCCCAAGAGTTATTGCCGGCTGATTGGCCGGCAGCCAAGTGCCTCAAGTTTCTGCTGGGCGCCGGCGTGGTCAAAGGATAAACCGGGCTTGACACGGGTGTTATACTAATTTGTTAGTTTGAAAAGTTAATTAAAAGCACATCGGAGTCGCGATCCGGTAATGCTTTCCGACAAAATTCGGGACGGGTGAGTCCGTGACAACTCTAAAGCGTGTCAGTCTCGATGAAAGTCGGACAAACCGAGCGCTTGAGATCAAAATAGGGTGGTACCGTCTTTCCTAAATCGAGAGGCCCCTTTGATTACTAATTAGTTTAGTAGCCAAAGGGGCTTTTTGTATGGCAATGACCGAAACAATAGAAATGGTTAAATATAAACCGCCAATCGGTAGCGGAGTAATGGCATTGGAGCAGTATGCCGTGGCGGAATTGACTGAATCTAAACATGATTTAGCCATTGCTTTGGAAATAAAATCCCGGTTAAGTGAGGCCGGTTTTGGTTTTGATCAGCGGTCTTGGTTGGTTAGTCCGGGTACCTGCCATTTTTCGGGAGATATTGCCGAGCAAATTAATTACCGGTCCGGATTGTTAGGTGTTTATCTGCCGATTGCCGAGCAAATTCTTAACGATAAATACGGCGGACCACCACCAAAATTGTGGGGTTTGCCTTACCGGGAAAAACCTCATGGGGCAACCATTGTTCGGTTTGATGATATCTTAATGCCTAATGGTCAGTTATTAGCCACGGAAGCAGAGGGATGGTCATCCGGCCAGGGGCAAATTATTGCAATGAGTAATCTCTACCGGTTAGTTGCCGGAAAAGATGGTTTATCCACTCCATTTGGAGGTATAGATTTAGCTGCTGTCAAAACTTTTAAAGAAAGTTTTGGCGATCAAGCGAAAATCGCGATTGTGCTGCCGGCGGCAGAAGTCTACGGTTTAGATTTTTTATGGAAAGATTTTCAACTTTTCTGTCATTATTGCCGGCAATTGGGGTTAGACATTCAGGTTGAATCAGTCGCCGCTTTGAATATTAATGATTATGATGTTTTATATCCGTTTTTCCCACCTACCGCCTATGCTGACGAGGCGACGACTTTTGGAAAAGGTGAAGCGATTTTAAAAGCATGGGCTGATGGTAAGGTGGAGTTATTCCCCGAGCCATCATGGTTACAGACAAAACTGATTACAACTGTCATGTTTGAGCCGCAGTACAGCCAATTTTTCCCTGACGCCGAATTATTATTTCCCTGGAGTTGTGCTTTGGATAAACACAATCAACCCAATGTAAATTGGTCAGATAATACTTGGGTGGCCAAACCATTATTTGGCACTGATTGTTCCGGGTTGGTATTTTCTTCAGAGATGAGCCCGAACGAGTGGCAGGATTTTGTTGACCAAAAACTGCAGTCTTTCAAATCTGATCAGCCATATCCTTTGCAGTTTGGAGAGGTAGATAAACACAGAAGAGCTGGAGCCAATGTTGAATTGGACTTTGACAATTACTTTGTCCAGCCGGAACTGCCTCACGCTAATTTTAAAGTGAAATATCTAAATCCTTCAGGAAGCGGTATTAGGCAGAAAGATGGTTTTAGTGCCAGAATTTGTTCTACAGTTTTTATCGACAATCAAGGAAGAGTTGAAGTAGGTGACGTTGATGTAACTTTAAGAAAAAATATTCGGGTCCACGGTGCTACTGACAGCGTTGTAACTTTAGCAACTTTTGGTTGAGTTTATGACTAACTTAATTCAAAAACTAATCCAGATTAAATCTATTTCCGGCAGTGAGCCGGCAATCCAGAAATTTATCTTTAATTATTTACTTAAACTTGGCTTAAAGCCGGCGTGGCAGCAGGGGAATTTGTGGGTCAAAATTAAAGGCAAGAATAATACTAGGGCTTTGATTTTTAATGCTCACGTAGACACGGTTACTGCCGGTGAGAATAAATTATGGCAATTTGACCCATGGGCTGGAATGATAAATAAAAATAAAATTATTGGCCTTGGTGCCAGCGATGAAAAAGCCGGAGTCGCCAGTTTGTTATTATTGGCAGAAAAATTGGTAACCAATCAGCCAGAAAGTGATATTTGGCTGATGTTTGTGGTTAATGAGGAAGTTGACGGGTCAGGGACTAAAAAAATGATACATTGGTTTATGGAAAATAATAGTTTGAAATACAAAAAATTAGCGGCAGTTTTGGTAGAGCCAACCAGTTTAAAATCAGTTGAGATAGGCCACAAAGGCAATGTGTTTATTAAATTGACGGTCAAAGGCGATTCCGGCCACGGGTCGGAACCGGAAGAGATTAAAGTTAACGCGGTTTTAGTAATGAGCCGGATTTTATTGAAACTGGAGCAGTTAGCTAAAATCTGGTCGAAAAAATATCCAGATCCGATTTTGGGCTGGCCGACGATAGGCATTGGCACCAGTATTATTGCGGGGGAGCCGAATACTCCGAATAAATTCAGCGATTCTTGTCAGGCAACTCTAGATGTTCGGACAACGCCGTCACTGCACGAAAAAGTCATTCCGGAAATCAAAGAATTTCTAAAATCTTTTCCTGTGGAAATCAGTTTATGTTATCCGCCGGCGCCGTTTGGCTTAACTGATAAAAATGAGGCGATTATTAAAGCCTTATTGCGGGTTAAGCCAGAATTAAAATTAAAGACTTCTTCCGGCTCAACCGACCAGTGTTTTTTTACTAAAGCTAAAATCCCGGCAGTAATTTTCGGTCCCGGCGAGGAAAATCAGGCGCATCGGCCTAACGAGTGGTGTTTTCTGAATAAGATAGATCAGGCAGTCAAAATCTATGCCACCTTAATCCAAAAATGGGGTAAAATGAAATGATGAAAGAAATAAAGCCACAAAACAACCATGCTTTTATTGACAGCCAGAACCTGAATTTGGGAGTCAGGTCTCAGGGTTGGCAACTGGACTTTGGCAAATTTCGACAATATTTAATAACAAAATACCATGTTAAGAAAACCTATCTTTTTATCGGTTATATCCATGGTAACCAAGGTTTATACACCTACCTGCAAAATGTCGGGTATATCTGCATTTTTAAGCCAACTCTTGAGATTAAGGAGGGTAAAAATCAAGTTAGGGTTAAGGGTAATGTGGATGCGGAATTGGTTTTACACGCGATGATTGAATTCAACAACTATAATAAAGCAATTATTGTTTCTGGTGACGGTGACTTTCATTGTCTGGCGGAATACCTAGAAAGTAAAAACAAACTGCTAAAAATTATCGCACCCAACCAAAGATATTCCTCTTTGCTGAAAAAATTTAACCAATATATTGTTGTTATTTCGCCGCTCAAACAAAAACTAAGAGTTAATAAAAAGAGAGGCATTCCCGCGGGGAGCAAGGTCCGCCTTTGGTAGTCCTCTCATCGTGATAAACATTATTATAGCAAATAACCAAAAAAAGTCAAGATGAAACAGATTATTGCCACCGCCATTAAAAAAGTTTTAAAAGAACTTAAAATAAAACCGGTTAAATTTTCCGTCGAACACCCGGAAAACATGAGCTGGGGAGATTACTCGACAAATGTGGGCATAATTACCGGCAAAGCCAAGCAAATTTGTGCCCAATTAAAAGACGAAGAAAGTCTTAAAAAAATCTCTTCAGCCATTGAAGTCGCCGGAGCCGGTTTTATTAATATATCAATCCAA
>JAUYJQ010000043.1 GCA_030699295.1 Candidatus Beckwithbacteria bacterium | reverse complement strand
TGGTCGAAACTTTAGGGTTGTGGGCAAGAACAATGACCACTCGCCCGTCAAAGCGTTTCATGATCCGGCGCTTGACGACTAAATTTGGCGTTGAGGCGGAAACCGCCAATATATCCGGTTTGAGTTTTCTAATTAATGCCGCAAAGTCAGACTGGTTATTGAATTTTTCCGGTAGATTAAAAATCTTATCAGCCAGTCTCAGCCGTCTGAGGTTTTGGAGACGGATAAATAATGGGTTTACCGGCCGGTTATCTCCCTTAAGCTGCTTTACCCGCCTGTCAGTTTCCACGCCAACCAGCAAGACTCCACCCAAATTCTTGGCCGCTTGTAAAAGTTTTTTGTGCTCAAGGTGTAACAGGTCGAAAACACCGGTGACTAAAATTATCCGGGTGCGCTGCCGGTAGGCATCCAGCACCAACTTACCCGTCGGCCGGGGGTGGAAAAAGGCATAGTGGCGGCTAACCCGCTCCCGGGTCATCTTTGGCTTCATGTACCAATGCTGGAGATTGAAGGCTAAATTTTCCAGTTGGGTAAATATTTTTTGTACCATATATTGGCGCTGATAAATTTATCATAAGCATTGTCCCGCTCAAATACCGGCTGGGCTTGGACGACTTCGTGAGCCGTATATAAATTACGCTGAGTCTTTGGCAAAGCCAAGCTAGTTTCGTCGAGCCACAAGTTTAAACAGACCCGGTTATTGATTTTGTTGCCCCGGCGCAAAAGCGGCCCCAAAAGTACGACTGCTTTTAAACGCGTTAGCCATAACCGGTCTTTGGCTGTGACGATCATCAAATCAACATCGTCGTTTTTTTGAGAATTATTCATTGCCAGAGCCCCGGTCACGCAAATTAACTTGATCCAGGGAATCAGCTGGAGGCGGCGGGCCGCCTGCCGGGCAAAACGCCACTTTAATTGACTAAAGCGCTGGCGCTGGCGACGTAAATTAACCAACCGGGCCCGTCCGGGTAAATGAAAAAACTTGCCGGTTTTGGCTACCGGCCAGTCCTGATTGTCACCAGTAATCTGCCAGCGCTGGAGTTCAGCGACAGTCAACGGATAGTTAAAAATATCCGCATAAGCCAGGGTTTTAAACATTATTGCGGGGCGGCTAAGCCGTACTGGGACAGAACTTGACTGACGCCGGAAGTTAAGGCCTCTAATGTCTGTTTTTCTTCCTGGTCATTTAAAAAGGAGTTGACCGCATCTTGATAATACTTGATTAACCGGTCATTGAGTCCGTTGTCAAATGTCCGCGCCGCTAGCGGCCAGGACCGGGCTGATAGGGCCTGGGTCATAATCGCGCCGGTAAACGGGTCGGCTTGGAGCTGGGTTACCATTTCCTGCCGCGGATAGGGCTCGCCAAACAGCCGAGTCTGGCCGGCCAACTGGTACATCTTGGTGATCACTTCGGGGGAACTCAAGTACTTTAAAAATTCCCAGGCTGCTTCTTGTTGGGTAGATTTTTTGGCCACACCCTCAATCCAGTAACTGGCCCAGTTAACGTTTGTCCCCGGCAGTTGCGGTACCGGGTAAAGCTTAAAATCAAGTTGGGGACTTTGTTGAGCCACTTCGATTGCCCGCCATGACGGTGCCAGCATCATCGCCACTTTACCGGTGGCAAAAGCTAAGGTTGAATTGGGCAAAGCGTCGCTCCACGACCGGTCCTGTTTGGAAAACAAGGTATAAAACTTGAGTGCCGGTATTACCGTTTTCTCGTCCGGTTTACCCGGGTCGCCGCCGTTTTGCAGAATCATCAGCCCTAAAATATCGGAAAAATGATCGACGTTATTAGTCGTCCCCATGGCCACCCCACCGCGCGTCACTTGACCCCGGGCATCACGGATTGTTAATTTAAACGCTGTCTGGCGCAAATTATCCCAGGTGGTCGGCACTTTAATATCTGGGTTTTGCTTGAAAATATCCTCGTTAACATACAGAGCCAAAGCGTCAAACTCTAAAGGAATGCCATAGTAGCTGCCGGAAATATAAACGTCTTTTTTGGTAATCGGAAAAAATGTAGCGTCAAAGTCATTGGCTGAATAAATGCTGTCAGGCACAGGGGTTAAATCGTTTTTGAGCATCGGCAGCCAGGTATTATGCCATCTAAAAATATCCGGCCCCTCGCCTTTGGCCAAGCTCGACTGGAGCCGTTCCCGGTAATCCTTGGGTGACTGGCGGACATATTGAATCGTCACGTTAGAGTGATCTTTACGGTAGTCGTCGATAATTTGGGTCATTAAATTTTCCGGCTCCCACAAGCCCCAATAGGTTAAAGACACTACCGCCGCGGTTTTTGGTTTTTGGAAACGGGGCAGTATTACCTTGCTAACTAGGAGAAACAGTAACAGAACCACGCCGAAGCCAATAATAAACGGCAGATATTTTTTAAACACCGGTTCTTTGAGAGTGGTTTGATCACCGGGGGAAGGCGTTGGCGGTGGGGCTTCAGCCACAGGCTGATCCGCCGTTGGCGGCGGCGGAGTTATGGTAGTAATTGGAAACGGCGGTTCGACTGGCTCATCAGGCATATGCTATCATTTTAACCATGTCTTATATCCGAAGCAACAAACTGTTGCTTGTCCTTGCCTGTTTCGGCCTGATTACCTCTTTATTAATCTCACTTTATCACCTGGCTTTCCACAATAAAATCTACCCCCACGTGTTTGTGGCCGGGCACGAAGTGTCAAATTTAAACCTGACCCAGGCTCAGCAGGCGATTGCCGCTTCTCTGCCCCAAACCCTTCCGGACTTAAGCTTAGTTTTCGGCAGCCAATCCTGGCCTCTGCCGCTTAATGATTTAGCCATCAGCTATCAAGTGGAAACCACCGCCCAAAACGCTTACTTATTCGGCCGGAGTAATGGCCTCTTCAATGATCTGCGGGGCAAGTGGCGCCGGTGGCGCCAGCCGGAAATGTTGCCGGTTAAATTTACTTACAACGAGGCTAAACTGCAGACAAAACTGGCGGCGATTATCCAAACCGTATCTGAGCCGGTAATTTCGCCGGCCCTGGAACAGCCAGCCGACGGTACTATCAAGCTGATTCCCGGTAAAAACGGCCGGGTGGTTGACACCGATCAGCTGTATCAGCAGCTGTTAACCCAAATCGGCTACTTAGATTTTTCGCCCCTGTCCCTGCCGGTAAAACTGGTCACCACCCAAGTTTCGGAGCTTGAGTTGAGTGGTGCCTTAGAGCGGGCAGAAACAATTAAAAATAAAGGCTTGAACTTAAAGTCTGACGATCAGGTAATCACGGTTAAAAAGCAGGAATTATTAAATTTAGTCGGCTTTGCCACTGACTGGAACGAGACCGAAATTGCCAGTCTCGCCGCCCGCTTGGCTAGCCAAATCGATCGTCCGGCTCAGGATGCTGTGTTTCAATTTGACGGCCAAACGGTGACCGAGTTTAAGCCGGCCCTGCCCGGCCTAAGCCTTAATCAAACCGCCAGCCGGACAGCCATTGCCGCCGCCTTGGAAAACCTGGTTAAAGACGAAGCTTTGGAACAAGTAGTCACTTTGACAATCGCCACCTCTGCCCCGAAAACCACCACCGAGTCGGTAAATGACCTCGGTATTAAAGAACTCTTGGGTAAAGGCGAGTCAACCTTCTTCGGCTCAATCCCCGGCCGGAAACACAACCTGGCTTTGGCCGCCGGCCGTTTAAACGGCCGCTTAATTGCTCCGGGAGAAACTTTTTCCTTTAATCAAGCGGTGGGCGACATTTCCGCCGCTACCGGCTATCAATCGGCCTATATCATCAAGGGTGGACGGACGATTCTGGGTGACGGCGGCGGGGTTTGCCAGGTCTCGACCACTTTGTTCCGGGCGGTTTTAAACGCCGGTCTGGCTATTACCGAGCGCCACCCCCACTCTTACCGGGTGAGTTATTATGAGCAAAACGCCCCGGCCGGATTTGACGCCACTGTCTATGCCCCGGGTGTGGATTTTAAGTTCACCAACGACAGCCCCAACCACGTCTTGATTCAGTCCACCACCGATTTAGCTAAAAACTATTTAAAGTTTGAGCTTTACGGCACCAGTGACGGCCGCCATGCGGCTACCAGCAACCCCCGGCTTTGGGGCCAAATCCCTCCGCCGGAGCCGCAATACCAAGACGACCCGACTCTACCGGTTGGCACTTTAAAACAAGTCGACTGGGCGGCCTGGGGCGGCAAGGCTGCCTTTGACTGGCAGGTAGAAAGAAACGGGGAAATACTCTACAAAAAAACCTTTTACTCTAACTTTCAACCCTGGCAGGCGGTATGGTTACGCGGGACCATGTAAACGAGTAGTTCTTTAAATCATATCGGCACAAAACCCGCCTACCTTTAAAACTGCGCCAGCAACTGAAAATCTGCGGCTGCCGGGTTTTAATTAATTGAAGTGTTGCCCGATCAAAATGGTAACGACGGTAAAACTGTATCAACCGTTTTAAGCCAGTATAAATCTGCTGGTTAATTTTATTCCAGGCCATTGGCCCGCGGTTAATATACCGGCTGTCGTCATGGCCAGTCATCTGCTTCATTTTCTGAAAATAGTGATGGTTATTAGTTTGACCAATGTCATCCCCTTGAAAAATTATCGGCACTCCGGGTTGGACTAACATTAAGGCCCAGGCAAATAAAATCTTTTTTGGATCGTTGTTTAAAAATGAGGCTAGGCGCCCGGACACGTCTACCCCCTGGCGAAAATCCAGGCCATTGGGAAGCAGCCGCTGGTGTAACATTTTTCTAACCCGCTCCGGCACCATGGCCAAACTTAACTCATCATGGAGGCGCAAAAACATCAGCCAGTCACAGCCTTTCGGTAGCTTAGAAGTCGAGTTAATGTCAGCCGTTAAAGCCCGGCTGTCTTGGGTTAGAAGCGTTTGCCATAAAATCGTCATCCGGGAAAAATGGTAAGCCAGGCGGCATTCGCGGGGACTAAGGTAAGCCAACAATTGTTTTGGTCTCTGGCAGGCCTCGGCCAATATAAACGCGTCAGGATTAATCGTGGCAATTACGGCCTGAAAAAACTGCAAAATTAAATGAGTTTGCGGCAAGCTTTCATTAAGCCGTCTCTTTTCTTTCCATAAATATGGAGCAGCGTCGGCGCGAAAGCCATCGACCCCTCTATTGGCCCAAAAAGCTAAAACCTGACCCATGGCCATAAGCACTTCTGGGTTACGGTAGTTTAAGTCCGGTTGGTGTTGGTAAAAAGTCCGGTAGTAATACTGCTGTCTTGGTTTGTTCCAAACCCATTTTTGCCGCGGGTCATTGGGGCCTAATCTTGGATCGGCCGGGTCATGAGGAAAAACCACCCGGTTGCTGCCGGTATACAGATCGCGGCTTTTAGACCAAATATAAAAACCGGGTTGATGCTTAAACCAGGGGTGCTGAATCGAAGTGTGGTTTAGGGCAATGTCAAAAATTATTTTTAAGCGTTTGCTTTTGGCTAGTTTTAAAAATTTAAAGAAGGCGGTATTGCCGCCCAAATTCCGGCGCACCTGACGATAATCGCTGATGTCAAAACCCTGATCCAAGCCCGGGGATTTTAAAATCGGCAACAGCCACAAAACATTGGCTCCCAGGTTAATAATGTGGTCCAGGCGTTGACCCAGGCCGGCAAAGTCTTTGGCAAACTGGTCAACATACAGAGCATAAACCACCATGCCATCGTTATTAACGGTTGTTTTCCCGGCCAGCGGTGGCAACTGATCAATAAAGTCCCGCAGGAGTTTTTTGTTGGCCGGATTTTTCGGATAAAGTTGAAAAAATAATTGTCTTAAACGGGCCATAATTTAATCTTTTAACGTGTTATAATCAAAAATAATGCCAGCCAAACTTGGCCACTTCCGTCCTTTAAGACCATTTACCCATAAAGAGCTGCTCAATATCAAGGCCGAGTTTATCCGCCAAAGCTTGGCTGCCGGCCGGGGGAAACCGGAATCATTGGCTTGGTACGATTCATTGATCGAACCCTGGAATAAAAACTTGTTAACCCAAACTCCGGCAGTAATCATCGACCTGGGCGGTTCTTATTTAAGAAAAGGGGTAATTCTATGGGAAGGAAAGAAATTTAGATGGCTAGTGCCGCTACAAAAAGAGCTGGCTTTAAATGAACATCAAAACCCGCTGAATTTTATTAATTGGCTGGTGAAAAAAACATTGCCTCTGGTAAAACAGTCTAGGGCCAGCCGGATCGGGCTGGTGTTCTCTTACCCGCACCAACCGCAAAAATTTAACGGCCACGTTACCGGAGTCGTCACCCAACTACCTAAGGGGTTGGTAGTTCCCGGCCTAAAAGGCGTGGATATTGGCAGGTTGTATCTCAAAGGCCTAAAAAACGAGGGGGTTTTACTGGAAAAATTTGTCATACTTAACGATACCGTCGCCCTGGCTTTAAGCAAGTATCAGGCCCAACTTGGACTTGTCATCGGGACCGGCGCCAATATTTGTTCAATGCAACCTAAGCTGAAAAATCTGCGTAACATTGAGGCGGGTGACTTTAATGGAGTCGCCCACACTTTAGCCAGCGCCAGCGTTGATCTATCTGATAAGCCGGGAGTTAAAACCATGGAAAAACAATCAACCGGCCGGTATCAATTCAGAAACCTAGCCTTTGCCGCTTTACTTGAAGGAATGCGGTCAGTTATTGGGCAAGAACTCATGCAAAAAGGCCTTGAAGTGGAATCTTTGATTGCGACGGAAATCAGTCAAAAAAAGTTTGAATTAATCTCCGAGCTTAAATTGTCTCAAACTGAAAAACAACGACTAACTCATCTATCCCGGATAATTTTAAAAAACTCCTACCAAATGTGGGCCGCGGCCCTAGCGGCGGTGATCGAGTTAAATAAGAATCAATTAAAAAAAACCTCCATTAATATCCCCGTCACCGGCGGAGTAATTTTAAACGACCCGGCTTATTTTGCCGGACTTAAAACCACCATTGAATCACTCACCGAAAAGAAAATTCAATTAATTAAAGTGCCCGATCCGATCAAAGGCGCCGCCGTGGCTGCCCTAATGGAGTAAACCTTTTCATGTTTCGGGTTTTAACAAGGGTAACCGTCTCCCGGAAAATTTGTCTGCCTTGAGCTCAATGGTTTAGAAATTTCCACGTCGCCAATTACCCAGTAACCCCTGGTTATATTAATGTCTGCTGGGCAATTGCTGCCGGAGCTTTTTTATTAAAATGAGCAAAGGCCTTAACCGAAGCCACCCGGCCACGGGGAGAGCGCTTTAAAAAACCGATTTGCAGTAAATATGGTTCGATGACTTCCTCGATTGTTTCTTTTTCCTCGGAAATCGTCGCCGCCAGTGTTTCCAAACCTACCGGGCCGCCGTTGTGTTTATCGATTAAAGCTAAGAGTAAGCGTCGGTCGTTAGCATCCAGGCCCATTTCGTCGACTTCAAGTAATTGAAGTGACTCGTCTAAGACTTTTTGGCTAATCCCCGGCTCGTTTTTTAACTGGGCCAGGTCGCGGCAGCGCTTTAATAATTTTAAGGCAATCCGCGGCGTTCCCCGCGCCCGTCGCGCCAGGCTCTTGGCCACATCTTTATCTAAGTTCATCCTTAACTTTCGGCTGGCGTGCAATAAAATTTCTACTAAATCATCCGGCTCGTAAAAAGTCAACCGATGAACAATGCCGAAACGGTCGCGCAGCGGTCCGGCGATCAAGCCGATTCTGGTGGTGGCCCCGATCAAAGTAAACTTGGGTAAATCGAGCTTCAAAGTCCGGGCTGACGGCCCCTGGCCGACAACAATATCCAAATGATAATCCTCCATGGCCGGGTATAGGGTTTCTTCGACCACTTTGGACAGACGGTGAATTTCGTCGATAAAAAAAATGTCGCCGTCGTTTAGATTGGTTAACAGCGAAGCAAGGTCGCCGGCCCGCTCTAAAGCCGGGCCGGAAGTCGAACGAATATTGACGTTTAACTCTTTGGCAATCAGCTGGGCCAAGGTGGTTTTACCCAATCCCGGCGGGCCGTAGAGTAATATGTGCTCGACTGCCTCTTTTCTTTTTTTGGCCGCCGATAAAGCCACTTTAAGCGCCTGCTTGATTTTTCCCTGACCGATAAACTCAGTCCAGGAAATTGCCCGCAGGCTTTGGAACATCAACTCTTCTTGGTGACTTTCGACCGACGGCTTCATTTTCTCTTACCTAAATTTTTGAGGGCCGATTTAATTTTATCGTCCAGGCTTTCGCCCTCAGCTTGGCGCAAGGCCTCCCGCGCTTCTCTAGGCTTAAAGCCAAGGTTAATCAGGGCGTTAATCGCGTCTTTGGTTTCTGATGTTTCGCCGGCTAAGTCCAAAGCGGTTAAGTCCCCCAGCTTGGGTTTTAGCTCGATGATAATTTTCTGGGCGTTTTTTTTGCCCAGTCGGGGGATTGAGGTAAAAAAATCAACATCGGCCTGAGTCACCGCCTTGGTAATGGCCTTAACCCCCTGGCTTAAGAGCTGCACCCCGGTTCGCGGGCCGATGCCGGAGATGTTAATCACCAATTTAAATAATCCCAGCTCTTCCCGGGTTAAAAACCCATAAAGATCCAGGCTGTCTTCGCGAACATGGGTATGGATAAATAAACTAATTGGCTCCCCGCTTATTGGGACGCTGCTGCCCACAAAAACTTTATAACCGACTCCGCCAACATCAACAATAATTGAATCAGGGGTCAACCGTTCCGGTTTACCAACTAAGTGGGCAATCATAGGTCTATTTTACCCTAGATTTAAACTTATAACTAAACTGGTGGGTCAGGGCCACGGCCAAGGCGTCGGCTGCATCATCCGGCCGGGGAACAGTTTTTAATTTTAAAATTGACTTGACCATTTGCTGAACCTGTTTTTTCTCCGCCCGGCCGTAGCCGGTGACTGCCTGTTTAATCTGTAAGGGAGTGTAGGAACCAACCGGTAGGTGATTTTGGCTGGCGGCGAGTAAGACCACTCCCCGGCTTTGGGCCACGGGAATAACCGTGGTTTGATTTTTGAAAAAGAATAATTTTTCCACAGCTACTGTTTCCGGCCGGTATTGCTTAATTAACTTTGATAATTCATCAAATAATATCTCTAGCCGCCTTTCTTCCGGCAACCCGGCCGCGGTTTCCAAACAACCGCAGGCAATCATGGTTTCATTATCAATTACTCCCCAGCCCAGCCTGGCCGTCCCCGGGTCGACTCCTAAAATCTTCATGAGTCGATTATAATAGGAAAATATGGATAAAACATACCGGGCGGAAAAATTTGAGGACGGGATTTATCAAGCTTGGGAAAAATCCGGAGCCTTTCAGCCCGGCAATCAAGGCAAACCCTACACCATCATCATGCCGCCGCCCAATGCCAACGACCCCCTTCACCTGGGCCATGCTATGTTTGTCACGGTCGAGGATATTTTCATCCGCTACCAGCGGATGCGCGGCCGGGCGGCTTTGTGGCTGCCGGGGACTGACCACGCCGGCATCGAAACCCAGTTTGTGTTTGAAAAAAAATTAGCCAAAGAAGGGCAGTCCCGGTTTGATTTTGACCGCCAGACTTTATACCAAATGATTTGGGATTACGTGGCTAAAAACTCCGGCGTCGCTATCACCCAAATGAAAAAACTGGGCGCCTCAGCCGACTGGACCAGGCTCAAGTTCACCCTGGATAAAGACGTGGTTAAGTTTGTTTTAAATACTTTTAAGCAACTCCATGACGACGGCTTGGTCTACCGGGATTTAAAACTGGTCAATTACTGTACCCGCTGCGGCACGGCTTTTTCCAATCTGGAAATAAATCACGTGGACAGAAACGAGCCGCTCTACTACTTAAAATATGGCCCGTTTACCTTAGCTACAGTCAGGCCGGAAACTAAATTCGGCGATACGGCAGTAGCGGTTAACCCTAAAGATAAAAGGTATAAAAAATGGGTGGGCCAAGAAATTGAAGTCAAAGGCTTAGTGGGTAAATTTAAAATTAAAGTGATTGCTGACAACTACGTCGATCCGCAGTTTGGCACCGGCGTGGTTAAAATTACCCCGGCCCATGACCACAACGATTACCAGGTTTGGCAAAGACACAAACAGGAAATGCCCGGGCCAAATCAGGTAATCGACTTTGACGGCCGGTTAAATGCTAAGGCGGGCAAGTACCAGGGCCTAAAGGTTATGGCAGCCCGGGAAAAAGTGGTGGAGGACTTAAAGAAGCAAGGCCTATTAGTAAAAGTGGACACTGCTTACAATCATGCCGTCGGCACTTGCTACCGCTGCGGCCGGACCATCGAACCGCTGCCTTTAGCCCAGTTTTTTATTAAAGTTAAACCATTAACCAAAAAAGTTTTATCAGCCTTAAACCAAAGCCAGGTAACCATCTACGGCGCCGGCCACGACAAGATTTTAAAACACTGGCTTAATATTTTAGATGATTGGAATATTTCCCGGCAGATTGTCTGGGGGATTACCATCCCGGTGTGGTACTGCCACCATAAAACCAACGACCCTGACCAGTGCTTTGTGGTTTCTAAAACCAAACCAATTAAGTGCCCCACCTGCGGCGCCACGGAGTTTGAAGCGGAAACCGACACTTTTGACACCTGGTTTTCCTCCAGCCAGTGGCCGGTGGTGACTTTAAAAACTAACCAGAAAGATGATTTCCAGCGTTTTTACCCCACCGCTTTAATGGAGACCGGCTATGACATTTTACCGATTTGGGTGATGCGGATGCTGATCATGGGCATGTATCTGACCAACCAAGTTCCTTTTAAACAAGTATATCTTCACGGCTTAGTCCGCGACCAAAAAGGCCAAAAAATGAGTAAAAGCAAAGGCAATGCCTTAAACCCCCTGGATGTGGTGGAAAAATACGGTGCCGATGCCTTACGCCTGGCTCTGGTGATGAGCACCACCGCCGGCCGGGATAATAGTGTCGGCGAAGATAAAATCCGGGGCATGCGCAACTTAACTAATAAAATCTGGAATGCGGCTAGGTACATTACCATGGAAGAATCCCGCTTCGCCAAGGCTTCGCGGGACGACGAATTTATAAAACATTTACATAAAGTGGTCGAACAAGTGACTAAACAGCTGGATGATTTAAAACCCGGGCTGGCGGCCGAAACAGTTTATAATCAGTTTTGGCATTGGTTCTGTGACGAACAAATCGAGGCCGCTAAGGCCGGAAAGATCTCCCGAGCCGCCCTGCTTGACGGCTTGAGAGTTTTCTTAAAACTTCTCCACCCGTTTGTACCCTTTGTCACCGAAGCGGTCTGGCAGCAGTTACCCAAAGCCAAAGAAAAATTATTAATCTCCAGCCAATGGCCAAATACTTAATTTATGCTTTGTTAATCATTGAGGCGGCTGCCGCATTGTGGCCGTTGCCGGAAGCAATTAGAGTAAAAAATAATTTAGCCTCGTGGCCGTGGTCAATGGCTGCCCAAAACTCTGCCGAACTTATAGCTAATCGGCCAACTGTTTTGAAGCAAGAGATAATCGCATGGGAAAAAGTTTTAACAGAGAAGGTTGAAACCAGAGACGGATTACTGCGCTTGGCTTTTTTAAATTGGCAGCTTTATCAAGATGATCAGGCTAAGGCTTTTTGGGAGCAGGCTTTTTATCTTGATCCGGGCTTTGTGGCTTCGCTTCAGCCTCAGCTTTTTTAGCTTCTCCCTCCTCGGGAGCGGCTTCAGCCTCTGGGGTTTCGGCATCAGCTGGGGCCGCTTCTACCGGCTTCTCTTCTTCTTTAGCCGGGGCTTCAATCTTAACTACCAGCTCATCTAAATTCTCGGTTGTCGGCTTAACTTTAGTGCTGTCAATTTTGACTTGTTTTAAAGTAATCCCCTGGCCAATCTCTTCCAGGCCGCTGATATCCACGGCAAACTTATCCGGTAAATCCTTAGGCAGGGCCTCAACTTCTAATTCGTCTACCAACCTGACTAAAACTCCGCCCTTAATCACTGCCGGCGACTCACCAATAAGTTCCAGGGGAATAGCCACGGTTACTTTCTTGGTTAAGTCAACCTGGCGGAAATCAACGTGTAAAAAGCTATCGCTGACCGGGTCGAGTTGGACATTGCCGATCAAAACCGGCCGGGGCTTAGCTTCTTTGTCGACAGTTAAATCAACTATTCCGGTTTCACCGGCAGTTTTAAAAACTGCTTCAAATTCTTTGAGAGGCAGTTCGATGCTCAAGGATTTAATGTCCCGACCGTAAATATTTCCCGGTAATAATTGTTGACGGCGCAGCTTCTTGACCTTGCGTCCGGCAATGGTTCGCTTCTTGGCTTTGAGTTTTAGTGGTACGGCCATAAGAGGGATTATGCCTTTACTTCTCGATAAAGTCAATGGTAAAGACGCGGTCGTAACTTAGGTCCGACTGCCAAGTTATCACTTGGGGAGAGACCAAGGCTTGAGGATTAACCGCGGCCACGGTTAAAAAAGTCGGGTGGTTAACAATTACTTCCAAGGAGTCGGCGATAATCCCCGGCTGCTTGGGCACAACGACGGCCAACCGGCTCAATTGATTCTTGTTAATTAAGCTCCCGGGCAACCGGTAAGTGACTTCCACCTCTAAGCTGCCTTTCACCGGCACGCTGACGGGAAAGCCTAAAATAAATTTTCCTTGATCGTTAGTGGCGTCGATGTCTTGAGCCAGATTAAGTTTGTTTTCATCCAGCTTCACTGACACTAAGCTGGCGCCCTCCGGCAGATATTGCCTTAAATAGCTTTTATAAATCCCACCGGGCCAGGCGTCGGCCGGGCTTTGGTTTTGATAATTAATCGTGGTTACGGCTAAGACTTCTTTATTTTTCAAGATCGTCAACTGCTGTTTAATCGACCGGTTTAAAAAATAGTTGGCCTTGTTAATGCCCAAGTTGGCCTCGACCAAAAAGTTATAGTCGGTCAAAACCGGGCGCTGGTCGGCCGTGACCAAATTGGGGTTAAATAAACTCCCCGCCCAGTTTTGTTGGAGTAATAGTTTTTGGCCGGGCTCGTCGTGAAGATTCATCAGGACTTGTTTTTGCCCCAAGGCCGTTTCTACTGCCTGGGCGAGTTTAAGCAAGTCTGAAGCTGAAGCATTTTGGGCCTTTGTAAAAATTTCCCGGGATAGAGAACCTAAAAAATCTTTTTTTTGGGTTGAGCCGGGGAAAAAATCTATCTCCGACCGGTATTCCGCCCGGTCAAACAGATTGTCGGCCGTCACCTCTTCGTTGTAATCGGGCAGAGTCATCGGCCCCAGGGCCTCAAGTAAAAACTTTACTGCCGGCAAGTTCACGGCAATTACCCCGTCAACGTTTCTGTCGGTAGTTTTTTGTAAAAACCACTCCGCCCTTTCCGCCGAAACAATAAAGTCCGGGTCCCAGTTTGAGTCGCGAAAAAACCAGGTGTTATCGCCAAAGGCCGCCTTGATTGGTTCGGGCGGCTCCACATAGCCCTTGAGCTGGCCGTCGGCCGCGTAAATATCCTGAACCGCAAAATCCAAAAGCTTGCCTTTTTCAAAAGTTAACAAGCCGTAAGAACCAATAAAGCCGCCCGTCGGTCTGATTTCAGTCGAGTTTTGAAACAAAATCAAATAAGTTTTCTTCGAATCCTGGGCAATAAAGCCGGGAATGAGCGGCAAAATATTACGCAGCTGGTTAATTTTTTGCCTCAGTTGAGGCAACTGCTCGGTTAAGGCTTGATACTCCTTAGTCAGGCCGCTGGTAAAATCGAGCTCCAGTTGCCGCCCCGACTGCAGCTCTGACTCTACAAAAGACAGTTCACTGTAAGCCTGGTCAAGGTTTAGCTGAATCTGCTTTAAAGCCTCGGTAATATTACCGGTTTCGTTATGTAACACTATTTGGGTTAACAGCAGGCCCGACTCGCCCGCCCGGGCTAACTGTTTGCCCCCCTGGCTTAGGTTAATCCCGATCGAAAGCAGGCGGTCGTAATTTTCACTCACCGATTTTAAGCCGAACAGGCTGGTAGTCAGACTGGCTTGACGCAGCAACCGGCGGCTGAAACTAAATTGGGCCGCGGCCCGATCGGTTAGCTTAACTAGCTGCTGGGCCCGGGTAAAATCGGTAATTTCCCTGGCCTGCTTTAATGAATTTACTCCAGCTAAAGCCAGGGTCACTGACAAAAACAAGGGGCCAACCAGCCACAAAAAAATCACCACGGCGCCAAACAACCACATTTTCCCCTGTTTAGACATTGGTTTTGGATGAGGCATTAAAGCAATGGTTGGTTTTTTAAATTGCCACGCAATTTTTGGCAGTTTAATTTTTGGGAATTTAAAGCCGGGTTTTGGTTTTGAGGCAGATTTTGCCGGGCTCGCCTGGGCCATGGCTGCGGCGGGTAAAGCGGGAGTAATCCCCAGATCAGCCAGTGAGTAATCCTCGGGTTGACTGTTAACCTCTTCCCCGGCCTCGCCCGCCGAAGCTTTAGCGGCGGCGGGCTTGTTGATTTTTAACCAAGCGACAGTTTTAGCAATCCCCGTCTCCAGGAAAACTTTTGGCTGCCAGCCCAGGTTTTCCTGAGATTGGATCACAGTTTTCGACAAAGCCAGCGGGTCAAACTCGGCCGCTTCGCTGCTAAACTCGATTTTTAGATCTTCTGCCTTGAGTGCCTGTTTTAATTTGTTGGCAAAGTTTAAAACACTGATTTTCTCCGGACTAATCAGGGTGTAAATTTGTCCGGCCGAGCTCTGGGAAAACATGGCCTTGGTCAGGCCGTAAATTAAGTCAGTTACATAGGTTGGATAAATGGCTTTTAGCCCCTGCCCGGCCACCACCAGCGCCTGGCCGCCAATGGCCGCCTTAAACAACTGGGCAATGTCGCCGCCTGATTCCAAGTTCAAGCGCGGCCCGTAGACGTGGCCCAGGCGGACAATTCGGGCATCGAGCTGAAACCGGCTGTAGTACTCGTGGGTTAAGGCCTCGGAAAAACGCTTGGCTTCGTGGTGCGAATAGGCCTCTTCCCGCCGGTGTTCCTGGGAAAAGTATTGGTTTAAATCAGTGGCTGATAAAAATCCCGAATAGACATCAATGGTTGACCCGAGTAAAAACTTGGCTTGGTGTTTTTTAGCCAGTTCCAACAGCTGCCGGGAGCCGAGTGAATTTACCAGAAGGGTGTCCAGGCTAACATCCAAGCCGTTTAAATAGGCTTCAATCCCCGCCAAGTGAAAGACATAGTCGATCGTCGGCAGGGAGATTTTTAAAGGCAGATTCAAGTCGTGCTCTAAAAATACAAACTTCTTATTATTTAAAAGGTGTTTTAAGTTGTCTTTTTTTCCGGTTGACCAGTTGTCTAAACCATAAACCAGACAGTTTTGAGACACCAGGGCGTCGCAAAGATGAGAACCAACAAAGCCGCCGGCGCCGGCAACTAAAGCTGTCGGCAAGTGCGGCTCTATGGGGTCTTTCGGGGCAGACTTGGACATTGGTTTTATTCTAGCACTTATCGAGGGCTTGGTTAACCAAGGCGTCGGCGTCGGCATTTTTTTCCCGGGGTATGACAGTATAAGTAATCGCTATCAGCTTGGGCTCGAGTTGATGCGCCCGCTCGACCAATTGTCTTAAATGAGGTAGTTTTATTTTCCACTCCCCTTTAATTTGGTGAACAATCAAGGTTGAGTCGATATAAAAATTTACAGCCTCGGGCTGATCGGCCTGTGGCCGGGAGCAAAGCCACTTTAAAGCACTAATCACCGCTTGATACTCAGCCACGTTATTGGTGGTCTCGCCGATCGTCCGACCGAATTGATGAATGGTTTTCCCCTGCCTATTTTTGACCACCACGCCGATGGCCGCCGGGCCGGGATTACCCCGCGCCCCACCATCTGTAAAAATGCTTAAATCCCCGCTCATTTGGCCGGCCCCGCGGCCGCGGCGGGAGACACAACTAAAAACCGATTCTTGCCCTCGCCCTGCGACTCGGTCATCACCTCTTTTTTCTCGCCCAAAGCCATGTGGACGATCCGTCTTTCAAAGGGGTTTAGGTTGTAAAGCGCCAGCGGCTCGCCGGATTCAACCACTTTAACCGCCGTCTCTTGCGCCAAAAAAGTTAAGTAATCGGTTCGTTTTTCCCGATAGTCACCGATGTTGACCACCAGCTTGACCCACTCGCCGGTTTGCTTATACAGCATCATGTTTAATAAAAGCTGCAGGGCGGCAATGGTTTCGCCATGGTAGCCGATCAGAATCCCTGCCTCCTGGTCAGGCAGGTCTATGTCCAGGCTGACCGCCTCCTTATCTTGGTTAATCTTGATTGCCTTGGGGGTAACTCCCAGGTGTTGGAACAACTCCTGGCTAAGTTTTTTTAGTTTGTCCATTGTTTAAAAGTAGTTGCTGCACCAGCATGATAGCTGAAAAAGTCAGCCAGTATAACACCAGCCCTGAGGCAAATTTAAAACCGATAAATAGGGTCATTAAAGGCATCAGGTAGAGCATTTGTTTCTGCATGGCCGCGGCCATGTCGTCGCTTTGACCCTTGGTTTTTTCCGCCACTGCTTTGGCCTTGTTGACTGCCGGCAGCATCAGCTTGGAAGAAATAAACTGAGTCACGGCCGCCAGCAGCAGGAAAATGCCGGGGAATTTATCCAGGGTAAACCCAAACAGCTTAATTGCCGGAATGGTAAATAAATCTGGCTGGGTTAAATTAAGGTAGGCAAAACGGTTGTTGATGACCGCGTCTGAGGACAGTTGTAAAGGGGAGTATAAAATCTTGTTGAGGCCTTCGGCCACGTTGCCATTTTGGGTCAAAACCTGGTTAAAAGCCTGAAACAAGGCAATTAAAATCACGATTTGAACGATTTGGGGTAAACAGCCGGCGGCCGGGTTGACGCCGCGGCTTTGGTAAAACTCCAGTTGTTTTTTCGCCCAGGCTTGCTTGTCGCCTCCAAATTTTTCCTTGAGCTTAGCCAGTTCCGGCTGAAGTTCTTTTAATTTTTGGGCGGATTTTAGCGACGGTAAAGTCAGGGGGGTCAAAATCAGGCGGATGGCCACAGTCAAGCCGATAATCGCCCAGCCCAGGCTTCCTCCCAGGAGGTTATATGAAAAAATCAGGGCGTTGACTAACGGTTGATAAAATAAACTAAACCACATTGTCGACTCCTCCCTTAGACCAGGGGTGGCATTTAAAAATCCTCTTGATTCCCAAGAGGCTACCTCTTAATATACCATATTTGGCAATTACCTGATAACTATACTCAGAGCAGGTGGGGACAAAGCGGCAGGAGTACGCCCGCGGCATTTTTTGGTAAAAACGGATCAACCGGAGTAAAATCCGCCTCATTGTGGCCGCAAATCGATGGTTCTATTCTTAAGATCTAGTAATACTCTAAATTTGTCAAAAAAACCGCTGTTGCCTAAAACCGCAATGGCGTTACTGGGCAGTTCGTTGGAAAAAGTAATTTTTGTCTGGTAAGAAAAAGAATTAACCAGTAATTTAACCCTATGTTCGTAACCTTTGATTTTGCCCCGGCTGATGCCGGCAATATTGCGCCGCGACCCGGCGGTTAATTTAAGGCCCAAGTAGGCGGCAACGTCACCGTGGAAGATATTAAAATCCGCCCCAGAATCGATCAATGCCTCGAATCTTACCAACTTGGAGTATTTAATGATCGTTACTGGAATAATCGGTCTAAACAGAGAAATTTCCCGTGACGAATTCGGAAAAGGTCTAACCTTAAACTCTTTATAAGGAAAGTTAATTTTAGATGGCGCCAACATACGGCAGCATCTCTTGCGGCACCTTAAAAACCGGCGGCGCAATAATCCCCAATTTCTTCGCTTGGTTTATAGTCGTCTTTAGGGATTTGGCGGCGGCGACAACTGTTTCTTCATCTTCTGCAAAAGCCACCCATTGGCCGGCATATTGAGGGTGGAGGTTGGTCCAGTCTTTTGCTTTCATTGTTTAATTGTACCACGGGCCCGCCTGACTAAAACCACAAAGTCAAACCCCGGAGCAATTTTAGCCGGGTCAATTACGGCAGTTAATTGGCGCTTGAGGCGGTTGCGCTTGACCGCCAGCGGTAAAAACTTGGCAGAGATCACCACTGCCACCCGGCCAAATTTGAGTTGATTGGGGAGGACCTTAATCACCAGGTTGGCTTCATTAAAAATTGTCTGCCCGCCTAATACCCGGGGGAGGCAATAACCGGGCAGGCGGAAGCGCCGCGAGAGCATGGCTAATGAGCCAACAGTTTCCGGCCCTTTAACTGGCGCCGCTTTAACACCCGGCGGCCGGACTTGGTTTTTAACCTGGCCCGAAAGCCAAACTTTCGGCGACGGCGGGTTTTACTCGGTTGATAAGTTCTCTTAGGCATAAAATTAATTGTAGCACAAATTTTAGGTGTTGACAGGGTGTGGATAACTGTTTTATTTTAAGCTATGGATAAAAACGCCTTGTGGCCGGGAATATTAGCCGACCTTGAGCTCAACTTGTCTCCGGGTAATTTTGCCACCTGGATCAAACCCATATCCTGCCTGGCCCTTAACCGGGTTCGTCCTAAAAAACAGCTGTTGCTTTTGGGCTGCCCGTCGGTGTTTCACAAACACCAAGTGGGCGAGCGCTACATTGGCCAAATCCAGACCGCGGCCGAAAAACTATTAAAGAATAAGTGCGAGGTGGCCTTAGAAATCCATCAAAAACCAGCCGCCGCCAATCTTAATGGGGGGGGTGGGTCCCAAGACGACTTATTTTCCCTGGATACCAAAAAGCTCGGCCGCGAGGCCTACCAGCAAGCAGTCATCAAGTCCGGCTTAGTTTTCGGCATGACTTTTGATAACTTTGCCGTGTCTACCAGTAATGAAGTGGCTCACGCCGCCGCCCGGACGGCGGCTAAAAAACCGGGCGAAATTTACCCGCTGGTATTTATCTACGGCGGTGTCGGGGTGGGTAAAACTCACCTAATGCAGGCGGTCGGCCACAACGTCTTGATTAAAAACCCCCACGCCTCGGTAGTTTTTTGCACCGGCGAAGAGTTTACTAATGAAATTATCGAAGCCATCAAAAACAAAACCACGCCGTCTTTCCGGCAAAAATACCGCCAGGCCCGGGTGTTGTTATTAGACGATGTCCAGTTTATTGCCGGCAAGTCCGGCATTCAGGAAGAGTTTTTCCACACCTTTAACGCGGTGCAAAAAAACGGCGGCCAGGTGGTCTTGACCAGCGACCGCCAGCCCAGTGACATCGAGGGCCTGGAGCCGCGCTTGTTGTCCCGGTTCGAAGCCGGCCTAAGCGTGGACATTCAGCCGGCCGGATTTGAGCTTAGAACCGCCATCTTGCTGATAAAGGCCGGTTTAAAAAAAATCGATTTGCCGATGCGCGTGGCCCAAGTGATTGCCGCCAACGTCGAGTCAACCCGGAAGCTCGAAGGAGTATTGATGAAATTAAACAGCGAGGTCACTCTGAGAAAAGAGCCGATCACCGAAGAACTGGCTATGGCCCTGCTTAACAAGTTTAACGGCGAGGCCGAGGCCTTAAAAACCAGGATCAATCCAAGGCAGGTGGTTACCCGGGTGGCTGATTATTTCCAAATCAAGCCCTCGGCCCTTTACGGCGACCGGCGCTTAAAAACCATTGCCATGGCCCGGCAAATAACCATGTATTTGCTGCGCAAAGAGCTTCAGCTGCCATTAAGTGAAGTGGGCCGGATTTTGGGCGGCCGGGATCACTCCACCATTCTTCACGGCCAGGAAAAAATTGCCCGGTTATTGCCCCAATCAGAAAAGCTCCGCTTCGATGTCACTGCTATCAGAAAGGCGCTGTATGTGGACAAGTCCCGATAGTTACCCACAAGGGTCCCAAATTATCCACAAATTAACCCCTATTTCAGCTGGGTTTTCCCCATTTTATCCGCTGGTTTTTTCCCATATAATTAACTTGTCAACCAAAGCTATTAAGTCTACTACTATTTAACTAAACTATAAGTATATGAAAGTATCTTTACTTCAGGAAAATTTAAACAAAGGCGTCGGCATTGTTGGTCGGACAATTGCCAACCGGGCCCAGCTGCCGATTTTATCCAATATTTTAATGGTGGCCGAACCGGGCAAATTAAAACTAACCAGCACCAATCTGGAAACCGGGGTGTCGGTTTGGCTGGCAGCCAAGACCGAAACCAAGGGGAAAACCACGGTGCCGGCCAGGGTTTTAACCGAATTGGTGGCCACCCTGCCTCAGGAAACAGTTAATTTAGAGCTGGACGGCGACAAACTGAAGCTGGCCTGCGGTCAGTTTAAAGCCACGGTCAACGGCATGGGCGCCGACGAGTATCCTGACGTACCCAGCCTCAAAGGCAAAACGGCCAAGGGGGAAATCAAGCTCAAAAAGGCATTAATTAAAGAAGCGGTCGAACAAGCCGCGGTGGCGGCCGGGGTGGACGATTCCAGGCCAATCTTTACCGGCGTTAAAGTGGAGATTTGTCCGACCGGATTACGCCTGGCGGCCACCGACGGTTACCGGCTAAGTGTTAAAACCGTCAACCAGTTTAAAGCCAGAACGGTTAAAAAAACCTTAGTTGTGCCGGCACGGGCACTGCTCGAGCTGGCCCGAAGCCTGGATTTTGATTCAAGCGACGAGCTGATCTTGGCCCCGACCGACGAGGAAAAACAGTTGATTTTTTCTTTGACCAACTTGGAAATTGTCACCCGGTTACTGGAGGGTGAGTACCCGGACTTTGACAAGATTATTCCTAAAAATGCAGGCACCAAGCTGGAGGTGGGCTGCGATGAACTGCGCCAGGCAGTTAAAGCGGCAGCGGTGTTTGCCCGGGACAGCGCCAACATTGTTAAGTTTAAAATTAACTCCCGCGGCCTGACCATTTCGGCCAACGCCCCCCAGGTGGGGGAAAACGAAGTCGGCGTCGAGGCCAAAACCACCGGCGACGACAGTGAGGTGGCTTTTAACTCCCGCTATCTTTTGGAAATGCTGGCGGCCACTAAAGCCAAGTCTTTATCTTTAGAATGTTCCGGCCCCTTAAGTCCCGGCCTGTTTAAGATCCCCGGCGATTCTTCCTGGTTGCACATCATTATGCCGGTTCGAGTCCAG
>JAUYJQ010000034.1 GCA_030699295.1 Candidatus Beckwithbacteria bacterium | reverse complement strand
TTATTAATTAGAACCGGGCAAAACAACACCCGCCTGTCCGGCTTTATGCTCTGGCAGATCGCCTACAGCCAACTCTACTTTTGTGACACCCTGTTCCCGGACTTTGACGCCAAAGAACTGGACCAAGCCATTGCCTGGTGGCAGCAACAGACAATTAACCTAGGCAAGTAGTCTTGCCCCCGGCCCAATTTTATCCCACCTCACCTCTATCACACACCCGGTGTGTGATAACTTATCTACCAATTTGCTTTCGTTTTGCGGCTGGCAAAAAACAAATACGTTTTGACCGGTATTAATCGTAAAGTAACTTTCCAATCCTTCCCCCCGCCACTGCCTGATGGCCTGGATGACTATTTCTGTTTCCGGCAATAAATAATTCAAAGGCGGCTGTTGTGTCTGCATGACCTGATGCATATTAAGACAGTCTGCTTCCATAATTTCACCCATGACGGTGAAGTTTTTTTGCTTAATCGCTTGTTTTATTTGTTTGATTTTTCCTGGAACAGCTTTGGTTCTGGCTGCAAAATAAGGACTGGTTGCCGCCAGTTTTTGACCGGCACTAGAACTAACTGGTTTTGGTTTAGTGCTTAAAAGCACTACTAAAATCCGCAAGTCCCACCAATTGGCTGGAAAAATTGTTTTACCATAAGAAGCTTTATCATTACCTTTAGCCCACTCCACCCAGCCGCCGGGAATACTCCGGCAAGCCGAACCCGAACCCAGCCGGGCCAGACGGGATAACTCTTTTTCGCTTAATTTTAACCCAGCCGCCGCGGCCATCGCCACGGTCAAAGCCGCATAACCAGAAGCCGATGACGAAAGGCCTACGCTCATGGGAAAGTTATTCTCAGTGATAATTTTCGGTTCGGCGTTTTCCCGCCACTCGACCGTTGTAGTTGTGCCCAAATTAGTTAAACTAACCGATAAAGAACTATTGGCCGGTAAACGTAAAATCGGGTCAGACTTGCCCCAATACTTAATCAAAGCTACATTAACCGGAGCAAAAGCAGTCGCTTTCATAAATTTAATTTTACCCTTATCACTTCTCCGCCGGCTTGGCTGATCGCCTGTTCAACCGCTGCCCGCTTAGCCATAGAGGCCAAAGCAATCATACAGTCGCCGCCGCCGGCGCCGGATAGTTTAGCGCCGTATGCTCCGGCCTTTAAAGCGACGCTGATCAACTTTTCGAGCTTGGATGTGCTCACTCCCAGTTGCCGCAAAGCTACTTGGTTTTGATTCATTAATTTACCCAATTCCTGCCAATTCTCTTGTTCTAGCGCCATTTTGGCTTGATTAACTATCTTAGTTGACTCGAGCAAAAAAGCCTGATTAATTTTTGGAGACGCTTTTTTAATCATCTTGGTTGTATCGGCTTTTGTGCCGCTGTAGCCGACGACTAAGGGTAATTGTTTGACAGTTAATTTTTCGATCTTCTGGCCGCCGGTAACAAAGTACAATACCCCGCCATAAATGGCTGCGGCTAAATCAAAGCCGCTGCCTACTGCCTGAACTTTCCTGATTACCCGGTAACAAAATTCAAACAACTGTTTTTGACTCAGCTTAACTTGATGATATTGCCCCAAGGCTTTGACAGCGGCCACGGTCACGGCGGCCGAAGAGCCTAAACCATATTGGCTCGAAAAACCGCTGATTTTAAAACCTAAAGGCACTTGTCCATATTTTTGTTCCCAGAGCTGTCTAACTGCCAAGACAAATTTTGATTCCGGTGGCTTATTTTTAACTAACTCTACGGTCATCATTTTATTAACAGCCATGACTAAACACGGCTGGTCATAGGCCGCAGCATGATCCCCAAACAGCATTAGTTTGCCGGGGGCGGAAGTTTTAATCGGTTTCATACCGGACTCCGCCGCCGCCCAATTTTACCCTTAAATACGGCCACTGGTTTCTACTGATTAATTGCTGCAGCCGGTCTTGATCCGGGTGGACTGCCAGAACCATGCCCGAGCCGGCTTTAACGCCTCCGGCGCCGCAAATCTTAGCCATGCCGCCGCTAGCCTCAACTTGCCGGATTATTTTTTTGGCCGGCTCACCCACGACACCGAGCTCCTCCAATAATCTTTCGTTTTCCTTGATTAATTTTTCGCTCCAGTCAGTCGCCAGCCGGCCGATTATTGGGAAAATTAACTTCTTGCCGGCAACTGCTGTTACCATGTCTTTTGTTGATTCTTTAGGACGACCACTGTCAATTAAGATTGCCTGCTTCAACGGTAAGTTAGCTGCCTGAAAGGTGCCTTTTTGAAACCGGAGGCAACCGCCTTCCCTGACAATGGTTTGGTCGACGCCGCTACTCTTACCATGCTGATGGTCTTCAATAATTTTCACCAGCCGGTTTTTTTCTTCAAGCTTAGCTTGCGGCAACAGCGCCCAAACCATGGCTGTGGCCAGGGCGGCCGACGACCCCAAGCCGCTGCCAACCGGCAAATCTGATTGAATGTCTAAGTCAACTTTATTAGTCTGACCCAGTTGATCTAAGGCAAATTTAACCAGCCCGGAAAATTTTTGCTTGCTTGGTTTTCGGATAACTTTTACTGTTAGGTGCCGGTCGATCGCCGCCACGATAGCCGGATAACCGTAAACCACAGCGTGCTCACCGGCAAGAATAATCTTCCCCGGAGCGGATACTACCACTGCTTCCATTTAACCCCGTACTCGATCACTCCGGCCGGATCAGCCTCCCCGATCCGGCGCAAGATACCGATTACTTTCATGCCGATCTTTGGTTCGGCCTGGTCGGCCCACTGGCCCACCACTGTTCCTAGCTTCAACTTAACCAGCACCACCCAATATGGACCAATAAAGCCATTGGGGGCTTCAATAATTCTGGTTTTACTAACCACTATGCCAACCTGGCCTAAATTCTGGTAGTTAGTTTTCTGATGGCGCCAAACAACCACAGCTGATTTCATAGTTTCCTTAATATATGGACAGCGGCGGTTGCCCCCGACCCGCCCACATTGTGGGCTAAACCAATTTTGCCTGTTTTAATTTGGCGCCCAACTGCCTCATGACGCAGTTGAGTCACCAGCTCAACTATCTGTTTGACTCCAGTGGCCCCGACCGGGTGACCGCAGGCTTTCAAGCCCCCGGATAAGTTGACCGGCAAGCGGCCGTCATGGTCAAACTCACCATGTTTTATCTTTTTAAAACCCTCGCCTTTTTGGCAAAATCCCAAGTCTTCAACCGCCATAATTTCGGCAATTGAAAAGCAGTCATGAACTTCGGCAATGTCGATATTATCCGGGCTGATTCCCGCCTGGGCATAGGCTTTTTGGCCGGCAATTTTAGTGGCTTTTAACTCTGTTAACGACTGCCTTTCGCTTAAGCTGACGCTGTCGGTAGCCAGTTGACTGGCGGTAATGGCCACGTCTCTTTTTAGCTGAGGCCGACTAGTAACCACCACTGCCGCGGCCCCGTCGCTAATCGGCGAACAGTCAAACAAGTGTAGAGGTGAAGCCACACAACTGCTTTTTAAAACTGTTTCCAATTCCACCGGAAAGGGATACTGGGCCTTGGGATTACGGCTGGCATGACGGTGGTTTTTAATAGCCACGTAGGCCAGGTCGTTTTTGCTGGCTTTATATTTTTCAAAATATACCCGGGCCATTAAGGCGTACAAACCGACAAAAGTTAAACCGGCCTGCCGTTCCTGGCTGCTGGCTGCCCCCATCAACGCTTGGGCAATTTGGCTGTTGCTTTTATCAGTCATCTTTTCCACGCCGATTACTAACACCGTTTTGGCATTGCCGGCTTTGATGGCTGTCACTGCCTGATGTAAAGCCACTCCGCCGGAAGCGCAGGCGGCCTCAACTCTTAAGGCCGGCGTTTGGTCTAAGTCTAAAATTTGGACGGCTAAAGCCCCCAAATGGTCTTGGCTATCAAGCCGGCCGGACAACATGTTGGCTACCAGCACTAAATCGATCTTGGTTTTATTAATCCGGGCGTCACTAATTGCCCCCTGGCCGGCCTCTAAAATCAAGTCTTCCAGAGACCGATCCCACAACTCCCCGAACTTGGTTTGGTAAGCACCGGAAACGGAAATCATATCAAGCCCTTAATCTTTAAATACTCCGGATAGTCAATGAAACGAACTGAATGCTTTTTCTCTGATAAAGATTTATTTTTAACCGTCAGGCTTAAACTATCACTGCCGGCACCGGAACCATAGCTGGTGACTAAAATCTTTTGCTTGACCTTGGCTTGCTCTAAAACTGAGACTAAGCCCAAAAGAGTCGAGGCCGAATAAGGGTTGCCGATCTCCGGCACGATAAAACCGGCTTTAAGTTGTGACTGATTAATACCCAGCTTTTTTGCCGCCCGCAGCGGAAACTTAGCATTGGGCATATGTAACACCACGTGATCGAAGTGGCTAATCTTGGTATTAGTGGCTAATAAAAACTTTTCAGTTGAGCCGGTGACGTGTTTAAAATATGCCGGGCCTGAAGTAAAGCGGCCAGCATGGGACGGATACTTTTCCCCTTCCCGCCGCCAAAAATCCGGCGTGTCTGAGGTCAGACTGGTAACATAATCAAGTGAGGCTAACCAGTGATATTTTTTACTTCCCAAAATGACTGCTCCGGCTCCGGCTCCGGCAGTGTATTCCAAAGCATCGCCCGGCCGGCTTTGAGCCACATCGGCCCCGATCGCCAAACCGGCTTCGATCAGACCAGCCTCAACTAAAGCAGCAATTAAAATAATGGCGCTGGTTCCGGCCTTACAGGCAAACTCCAAGTCAACGGTTAAATAGTCATTGCCTACCCCTAATATCTCAGCCACTATCGAGCCGCTGGACTTAACTGCATAAGGATGGCTTTCTGACCCGACTAAAACCGCACCCAACTGGTCGGCTTTGATCTTAGATCGAACCAAAGCCCGGCCGGCAGCCGCAGTTGCCAAACTGACCGTGTCTTCATCCCGATCAGCCACGGCTTTTTGTTTGACTCCCAAAGAAGCAATAACCTGATCGCCTGACTTACCGTGAGCCCGGGCAATCTCACTGACTTTGAGCCGCAGCGGCGGCACATAACCGCCAAAACCGATTATCCCGACATTGGTAAACTTTTTATGGTTCACTTGGGCCTCCCCAATAATTGATGAGCTTTAGCCAAATCCCCGCTGGATAGAGCCGCGGTTAATGATAGTTCCCCGGCCAAAACCGCCCCGCCGATTATCCCGGCTAGCTCCATGGCAGTCGGATTTCCCAACATCGATAACGCCTTTGTCTGTGTCGGCAGACGGGTACCGCCGCCAACCGTGCCGACCATTAAAGCCGGCAAGTAAACGGAAAAATATAAGTCTCTTTTTTCTAATTCGGCGGTGGTTACCCCCAAGCTGCCCTCAACCACGTGGGCCATATCCTGCCCGGTGGCTAAAAACGTGGCGGCAACAATATTGGCAAAGTGACCGTTTGCCCCCATTGACCCTGACATTATCGACCCCAACCAGTCTTTGTCATGAACAACGGCAATTATCTTTTCCGGGGTGGTTTTTAACACGGTTTTAACAATTTTTCTGGAAATCATTGCTTCGGCCCAAACTTTTTTACCCCGGCCATAAATAAAATTCAGCCAACTGGGTTTTTTGTCAACGCAATAGTTACCGGAAAGAGCCACACAGTTTATCTTTAATTTTTTGGTAATTAGGTCAACTATTGCCTGAGTGGCAATTGTGGCCATGTTCATCCCCATCGCCTCACTAGTATCAAAGCGGAACCTGAGCCAGACTTGCCTGCCGGCCATGGCCGGAACTACATCCAGTAATTGTAGGTGGCTGCCGGTAGTTTCGGCCGCCTTCCGGAGTAAACTAAAATTTGTTTTTACCCAATCGATTAGCTTTTTCCCCTCAGTTAGGTTTTTCACATTAAATACCGGCCCGCGGGTGGCCCCAATATTTTCGACGATGGCCATAATTCCGCCAGACAAACGGGTAGCTTTACAGCCGCGGTTAACTGAGGCTATTAAAGCTCCTTCGGTTGTAGCCAACGGCAGGTTATAACTTTGACCGTTAACCACTAAACCGCTGGCTTGGCCCAAAGGTACCTTGATCCAGCCAATAAAATTCTCAATATTACCTGCCGGCGTAGGCCGGCCTGCTAGCGACTGCGCCATAACCTCACCCACCAATAACCTAAATAAAAGCCTGCTGCCATAAATCCAAAAATGCCAAGGCTAAACACCAGCTTAGCGCCGCTGCCCCACTCCAGTGTCGTAGACACTAACCGTCTTCCCAGCCAAGTTAGACCG
>JAUYJQ010000060.1 GCA_030699295.1 Candidatus Beckwithbacteria bacterium | reverse complement strand
TCAAAGACGAAACTTTCAAGAAACTGGTTAAATCTGAGGCTAATCCGCAATGGTCGGTGGCCGCCGGCTTGGCCATTAAAGGCTTAAAAGGAACAATCAGCTGATGGATATTGACCTGGCCACTAAGACTATCAGCCGGATGAGACAGACTCAGATGGCAAAACGCCTGTTAGACAAGGCGATTATTTGGGGCGGATTAATTTTGGCTTTAACCTTAATTGTGATTGCCTCGCTCAATTTATGGGTCAGCCGAGTCAACAAAACCTTAAACCAGCGCGTCGAGGTGACCAAAAAGCAGATTGTTGCCCAGAGCAAGATTGAAACTCAACAACTCTATCTGTCCACGAAATTGGTTTCCTTTGGCAATTTGATCAAAACTCACGAGCTGCATCAAGCCGTGGCCCAGACTGTTTTCAGCCTGATTCCCAACGGCACCAGTATTAAAGGATTTAAAGTGGCGGAAACCGGGATGATCAACCTTTCCGGCAGTCTCCCCTCCTGGCAGTTATTGAATCAGCTGCTGACAAACCTGAAGCAGCCGCCGCCTGGGTATTTAGAGATTAAAGGATATAAAATAAAGCAGATCAATTTTAGCGGTGGGGGGGGAATTAACTTTAATCTGGAGGTGGAGATTAAAGTCCCCCCAAATAATCTATGACTAAAAAACAAAAGCTGATCTTACAGATTTTGGGCCTGTTTTTAATTTTAGTGGTTTTAATTAGGCCGGTAGCAGTTAAGCTGAATGATAATTTGGCCACCAGGCGTAAATTAAACACCAGCCTGAATCAGCTTCAGACCAAGCTCAATATCTTGGAGGGAATCGATCCGATTATGATTGACGAGCGGGTAAAAAAAATGGAAGCAATTTTTCCCTCGACCAAGCCAATTGTGTCTTTAATGGCTAGCCTGTCTCAGTTGGCGGCGGAGAATGGTCTGAGTTTTGGCGGTGTCAGCCTCACCCCGGGCAGTTTAAGCCAGGAAGAAAGTCAGGGCAAAGGCAAGAAAAAAGACGCCAGCGGCTTAGCTGACCTAACCTTTGGTTTCCAGATCGGCGGCGACTTAGACAGGATTAGCCAGTTCATGCAGGACCTGGAGAACACCGCTCCCTTAATGAAGATCGAAGAAGTCGGTTTGACCATTAAAACCAACCCCATCTTTAACCTGGAGACAATCGTAGTGGCGGATATTAAAGTATCTGCTTATTATCAGCCGCCGCCAAAAACTTTAGGAGGGGTAGATAAGCCGGTTAAGCTGTTGAGTAAAAGCGACGAAGCCCTGTTAAATCAACTGGTTTCGTTTAAGACGTTTCCTCCGGTGATTCCGTTGACAACTGTGGGGAAGGAGAATCTGTTTGAGTAGGTTCTGTCAAAGTCACTTTGACTCTTTGGTTTGATTTAATCGCTTTAACTTTGACTAACTCTCTGATTGCCGAAATAATTTTGCCGCCCTTGCCGATGACTTTACCCATATCTTCAGGTGCTACCGTGACCATAAAAATCTGTGTCCCGGTTTCATCCGTCGACTGCTTAATCTCGATTGCTTCAGGATCATCGACGATTTGCCTGAGTAAAAACTTAAGTAAGTCAAGCATGTTTCTTTAATAACAGTTTCAAAGTCGGGGTTAGTTGGGCCCCTTTATCTAGCCAGGTTTGCAGCAGCTTAGTGTTGATTTTTACCGTGGCCGGTTCTGTTTGGGGAGAATAATAACCCAGTTGGGCGATAAACTTGCCGTCGCGTTTGCTTCTTTGTTCGGCCACGACGATTCGGAAATGGCTGACTCCACTTTTGCCTAAACGGGTGAGTTTTATTTTTAGCATAGGCCCAAGTTTAACAGATTTATTTTAGTTTAGCCAGAGCCGCGGCCGCGGCTTGGGCTTCGGCTTTTTGTTTTGACTGACCCTGCCCGGTAGCGATTAAGCGCTGTTTAAGATAAGCACCGACAGTGAAGATTTTTTTGTGGTCCGGTCCGGCTGTTTTTAGCAGTTTATATTTTGGGGCGGCGTGGTAATGTTTTTGCCATTTTTCCTGGAGGTCGCTTTTGTAATCAGCTACTTCGACCCGGCGGCTGAGTAAATGTTGGCTAATATATGCTTCGGCCTTGACTAAGCCCTGATCCAGATAAATAGCCCCGATAACCGCCTCGAAGCAGTCGGCTAAAATCGACTCGTTTTCCCGTCCCCCGCCTTTGGCTTCACCCTTGGAAAGAATCAATTTTTCATTCAGCCCCACCTCTTTGGCCGCCTGGCTTAAAGTTTTGGTTTGGACGATTTGCGAGCGCCGATGGCTTAATGAACCCTCGTCTTCTTGAGGAAACTGCCGATAGAGCCAGGCAGAAACAACCAGTTCTAAAACCGCATCACCCAAAAATTCCAAGCGTTCGTTGGAAACTAACAGCTTGTTCTCGTTTAAAGCCGACCGATGGGTCAGGGCAATTTTATTTAGGTTGAGACTCATGTTTGAAAATACTCCCTAAGACGCCATTAATAAATTTGGGTGTTTTAGCCGTACCGTAAGTTTTACCGATTTCAATGGCTTCGTCGATAATCACTTTTGGCGGGGTGCTTTTATTATTGTTTAGTTCCTCTATGGCTAAGCGTAAGATAGCCAGATCAACCTTGTTCAATTTATTGATCGGCCAGTCGGGGGCGTTTTTAGCGATGATTTGGTCAATTTGGGGAGAAAATTTCTGGCTTTTAAAGCTGGAACCAAACAATTGTTTAAAATATTTAACGCGCTTTATATGCCTGGGATCTGAACCGGTCTTCATTAATATTGGTTGCAGTTAGGGCAGATTCGATGGGACTGCTTAACTTGTCCGCAATGGGGGCATTTGCCTAAGGTGATCTTGGTTAGTTTAATGCTGGCACGACGTTTACCCCGGCGCCGGGAAGAGATTTTTCGTTTTGGCTGTGGTGGCATGGATCGATTTTATGCCAACCGGAGAGTTTTTTCAAGTCAGCGGCGGCTTTTTTAGCCGCGGAAATTAACTTTAAGTCGGATAAATCGGCTAGTTTTAATTTTAGCCAGCCGTGTTGGGCTAAACCCCAAGCTGTTCCCGGCCCGCGCTGCTTTAAATCAAGTTCGGCCAGGCGCAGGCCGTCGCTGACAGATTCCAAGGCCCTGAGGCGCTGGCTGTTTTGGCGGCTGAATAACAGGCAGTAGCTGGATTGCCCCCGGCGGCCGACCCGGCCCCGGAGTTGGTGTAACTGGGCTAAACCGAAACGCTCGGCGGCTTCGACGACCATAATTGTCGCCCGGGGAATGTCGATGCCGACTTCAATCACCGGAGTGGTGACTAGCATTTGGGTTTTCCCTTGAGTAAAGCGGCTGAGGATTTTGTTTTTTTGATCGGCTTTAAGCCGACCGTGTAAAAACTCCAATTTAAATTGATTAAATATCTGCTGCAAATTCTTAAATTCTTGGGTGACGGCTTTAATGTCTTTCATCGATTCTTTCTGTGACGGTTCGATTAAGGGGCAAACTACAAACGCCTGGGCCTGGTGTTTCTTAATTTGGCTGGCAATCCAATGATAAGCCTTCAGGCGTTTAGTTTCCGGCACTACCCAGGTTTTGGCGACTGGTTTGGCAAAAGGCAGATCTGTCAGCAGTGACACATCCAGATCGGCGTAAACGGTTAAAGCTAACGTCCGGGGTATCGGCGTGGCGGTCATGGATAATAAATGAGGCGTGGGATGGGTTTGTAATAGCTTAGAGCGTTGGGCGACGCCGAAGCGGTGCTGTTCATCGATGACCAATAAGCCCGCTTGCCCCAGTTTTTTATAAAGCAGAGCTTGGGTCCCGATCAGGATGTCGCCGGTGTCTTTAACTGATTTAGTCACCAGGCCGATTTTGATTGGCGTGCCTAAAAAAACTGATTTTAGCGTCTGGTAGTGCTGTTCCACCAATATTTCCGTCGGGGCCATTAAGATCGACTGATAACCGTTTAAGTAAGTGACATACATAGCCAGAGCAGCGACCACGGTTTTACCCGAACCGACCTCGCCTTGGAGCAAGCGGTTCATCGGCTGATCGGACTCTAAATTATTAAGAATTTCTTTGACCACTTGGTTTTGGCTGAGAGTCAGCTTAAAAGGCAAATTACTTATCAGCCGGAGTAATTTTTCCCGATCAATGACTAAGCGCCGGCTCAATTTTTTCTGGTGCCAGGCTGCTTTCTTGGCTTGGGCCTCAAGTTGGAGGCAGAGAATTTCATCAAAAGCTAAGCGCTGTTTGGCTTGCTTTGCATCAAGTAAGTTTTTGGGAAAATGAATTTGCTGCAAAGCCTGACCAA
>JAUYJQ010000029.1 GCA_030699295.1 Candidatus Beckwithbacteria bacterium | reverse complement strand
CCCAGTAAAAATAAGGCTAGCAGCATAAAGATAATCGTCAGGGAATTATTGACCGAACGGGTCATGGTTTCGGAAATCGACCGGTTGGCCAAAGCGACAATCTCCTCCTGGGGGTGGAGGCGGCGGTTTTCCCTGATCCGGTCGTATAAAACTATCGTGTCGTGGACTGAAAAAGACAGAATTGTTAGGACCGCAGTCACAAACAGAGAATCAATCTCGACTCCCCGCCAAACGCCTAAAAGACTAAACGCCCCCAGAATAATCAGACTATCGTGCAGCATGGCCAAAACCGCGCAAATGCCGAAAGTTTTATCTTTAAAGCGATAGGCTAAATAAACCAAAATAAACAACACTGCTAAGCCCAAACCAAAAACTGTTTTTTGGATCAATTCTTTGCCTAATATCGGGCCGATAGTTTCAAAGCGAACCTCGTTCACCTGGCCGAACTTTTGCCTTAATACCTCCTGGACCTGGTTGCTTTTAGCCGAGTCGATCGTGCCGCTGCGAATAATAAAACTGCCCTCACTGCTTTTCTGCAGGCTGGCAACATCAAGCTCGAGCTCAATCACCTCTTTAAAACTGGCTAAATCGGCGTTGACTTGAAGCTCCAGCAAGCTGCCGCCGGTAAAATCCAGCCCCAAACGCAAACCGTGGCTTAATAAAGAATAGCCACCGATAAACAGCAATGTCAGTGATAAACCGAAATAAATAAACTTATACTTAAGCCAGTTAATCATGCCTGCCTTTCAAAAATAGACGCATCAGCGTCCGGGTGACAATGATGCCCGTAAATAAACTGATTAAGACCCCTAAAAACAAAGTCAGGGCAAAGCCGCGGACCAAGCCGGAACTATTGAGCCACTGCCAGTTTAGCGGGTTAATCAGAATCAGGCTGACCATAATCGTGGTCACGTTGGCGTCTTTAATCGCATCCCAGGCCCGGCCAAAGGCTAACTCTAAAGCCAGCCGGTGGGGCCGGCCGGCACGTAACTCTTCTTTAAGGCGCTCAAAAATTAAAATATTACTGTCAACCGCCATGCCGATTGACAGAATAAAGCCGGCAATACCCGGCAGGGTCAAAGTAACCGGAATTAAGCGATAAAGGCTAAGGGTGATCAGGCCGTAAATCGACAGAGCCACAACGGCAATCACTCCCGGCCAGCCGTAAAGAAATATCATAAACACCGATACCAGCCCCAAACCGATTAAGCCGGCCCGGACACTTTGAATAATTGAAGCATTGCCCAAAGTCGCGGAAATATTTTTCTGGGCAATAATTTTAACCGGCACCGGCAGGGCGCCGGCGTTTAACTGGATGGCCAGCTGGCTGGCCGTATCGGCAGTAAAATTACCGGAAATAACCGCCCGGCCGTCTAAAATCGGCTCGTTGACAATCGGGGCTGTTACTAACTGATCATCTAAAAATATGGCTATCGGCTTACCGACGCTATCTTTGGTCAAAGCGGCAAATTTTTGGGCACCCTCTCCGGTAAATTCCAAGTCCACCACCGGCTGGCTCGCCTGCGCCCCTGACTGGGAAAAACTGACGCCGGCTTTTTTTAAATCCTGTCCGGTTAAACCGGTTGAGATAAACACCAAGGCGCTGGGCGATGCTTGTTCGTCGGCAGGTAAAGCTGCCTCTTCGACGCTGGAGCGAAAGTCCAACTGGGCCGTTTGACCAATCAGGCTGACAGCTTGGCTGACTTCCTGAATCCCCGGCAATTCGACGATCAAACGACTGGAGTCGCCGACCTCTGCAGTTTGAATCAATGGTTCGGCCACCCCATAAAGATCAACCCGGCGGGAAATAATCTCTTTGACCGAGTTTAAAGCATCATTTCTGTCGGCCTCATCGATTTGGCTCATGTCCGTGTCTAAAACCAGGTGGGTCCCTCCCTGAAGATCGAGGCCGAGCTTAAGGGGCCAACGCGGCAGTAAATTGACTACCAAGCTCGCCAAAGTAATTAAGATAATCAGGAGTAGTTTAACTGACCATTTCTTCTTCATCGCCAATCAACATTACCCTTCCGCCCATTAAAATCCGCAGTAAAAAGGGATCGCGCCTAGATTTTCTAAAGGTGTATTCATCCAGGGTCATAGGGGCATAGTTGATTTCTTTTTCCCGGTCAGATTCAGCCTGACGCACCAGTTGGTTTAACTGGGGTAAGTTAATTTGGCCGACTAATAAAAGATCAATATCTTCTTCGGATTTACGCGCCTGGTAGCGGACGAAACGGCCGGAAAGCATGGCAAACTTAATGTTCCCCAGCTTACTTTTATGTTTAATAATCTGGGCCCCCAAACCCGCGGTTTTGGCCACTAAACTTAGCAGGTCCTGATAAAAAGGATAGGTTTTGACAAAATTATAGTAGAGGCGGTTGGCCCGGGGCTCTTTTTTGACCAGACCGCGACTTTCCAGGCGGGCCAGTTCCCGGCGGACGGCGTTGATTTCCTCACCGGCTTCCCGCACCAACTGGCGGACATAAAAAATCTCCTGCGGTTGAGAAAGGAAAATTTTGATCAGCTTGACTCTGACCCGTGAGACGAATAAATCAGTCAGGCTTGCCATAAGCCCTCCGGGCAGAACCTAATAATCGACCTTGTTGCCCAGCGGCAAGACGGAGATCCAGATCCGGCCGGGGTTGAACTTGATTTCTTTGCCTTTATCATCATAAAAAACTGTCCTGGAGATCCGCTTGGCCTTGCTCCAGGTGCCCTCGACTACTTGGCCGTCCATAAATATCAAGGCTTCACCTTTACCCGTAGTGCCGTATAAAAGATGGACATTACCTTCATAGCCGTCGTTGGCTTTGCTTTCTTTGGCAAACTGGATGACCAAGTTTTTGGCTGTCAGTTGAGAATCGGTGTTTAAGTCTTTATGCGGCCGGCCGCTATGGCTCCGCTTATAAACATTGTTCTCTGAGTCATACTGCCAACTGACGGCATATTCTTCATAGTCCCAAAACTGATAACTGATCGCCGTGGTCGACCCTGTCTCATCTGCTGCTTTGGTAGCAAATTGCCAGGGGATGAAATCATCGCTCCACTCGTTTTCGTCCGGGTCAACATTGGTGAAACCCCGCTTAGCGCCGACAGCCCACAGTTTTTCCGTGGTCGAGTACATGGTGTGCTCTGTGGCCACGGTGTGACCCAAACGCTCGTAGTCACGCCAGAAAGTCGGGTAACCGATGGAAAATTGATTTAAATCGTTGGCGGCCGACCAACCGTAATCGCCGATCTGACCCAGGGCGTTAGCCGGACCGGGCGTATTGGCGCCGCCGACGTGAGCATATAAAGGAAAGTTGTATTCTGACGCCCAATCAAGAAAATATGTCCGGGCGCTTCTGACCGGCCCCAGGACCGATTCGAAAGCTGCCGCATTACAGTAAAACAAAGCCATAAACCGGGTAATGCCGCCTTCGGCCACCGTTTCATAAATAACGTCCGCGTCAGATAAGCCGGATTGGGGCCGCGCCTCCTGATGGTTTTCGATCATCACTGCCAACGGCCGGCGGGTTTGCCAAATATTTTTCTCGGCTTTGGTAAACTTCTCACCGCTTAAAGGACAAGCTTCAGTCTTATTACCGGTAATATCGATTAAGGATTTGCGGTCAGGGTTAGCGTTTTCCCCAGTAGTGGCGCCGTCAGACACGGGCGAAGTAAACAGCGCCCCACCGGTTCCCCGGGCCAGAATGCCATAGGTTAAACCGGCTGATAATAAGTAGACGACTAAACCGCCTAAAATTAGCTTCCATTTGCCTGACTTATTGGGCATGATTGATTGCCTGCCTTTCTTCTTTGGATAACTCTCGCCCCTCGCTTAAGCCGTCTTTGACGGTTTTGGCATAAAAGCGGGTTGACTCACGCGAATGTAATGAGCTTAGCACAAAACCGTTGTTTTTGGCATCCAGCAATGCCAAAGAAAAGCTTTGATCGCCGCCGGTTTGCGGGAAAGGGTTGAAACGGACAAAGCCGACTTTTTGAATAAAACCCTGGCTTTTGCTGTCCAGCTTTTTTAAGCTGCTAGAAACCAGCTGAATTTGTTTTTGGGTTAAATCGGTTTTGGTTAACATCTCGTCAAGAACCGATTTTAAGTCCTTTTTGCTGATATTTCTGGTCAGACGGCGGTAGTGCCGATTAGTCTGGATCAATAAAATCGTCAGGGCAATTACCCAGGAAAATAAAACAAATAAAGCAATTATGGTCGGGTCAAAATTGAGTAACATCTTGTGTTCCAATTTTACCTTGAATTTTTTAAAAAGGCTATTAGTTTTTTTGCCGCCAGGCTGCGGTGGCTGTATAAAGACTTTTCTTTCAGGGATAACTCACCAAATGTTTTCTTTAGGCGCGGCAGGTAAAAAATCGGGTCGTAGCCAAACCCCCAGCGCCCGCGGGACCGCGGGGCGATAACGCCGGAAACCGTACCGGTAAAAGTTTTAACTTTTTTTGTATCAGGAAAGTAAAGCGCCAAAACGCAGACAAAACTAGCCCGACGGTCGGCTTTTACCCGACTTAGAATTTTTTTTCTGGCCGCGGCAAAATCACCCTTAGCGAACCGGTTAGAATAAATTCCCGGGAAATTATTTAGGGCTTTAATTTC
>JAUYJQ010000028.1 GCA_030699295.1 Candidatus Beckwithbacteria bacterium | reverse complement strand
TGAGGCCTAGGTCGGAATCGAACCGACGCATAGCTGTTTTGCAGACAGCCGCGTTTCCTCTTCGCCACTAGGCCTGATGGCGTATTTTAACATTTTTTGCTAGAATAAGGCCGGTTATGAAAAAACTGTGGCCAATTGTTTTAGTTGCTGTCGTCGTCGGCCTAATTTTCTTAGGCAGGAACTTATTGGCCGGCAGGAAAAAAGCCGCCCTTTCTGTTAACACTACTCCCCGGGCGTCGGTATTTCTTGATGGCGAACACCTGGGGCAAACCCCTTATTACAGCGAGGTTTTAAAGGCAGGCGAATTTGTTTTAAAGATCGTTCCCGAGTCAACCGGTCAGGCACTGACGCCCTGGGAGGGCCGGGTAAGTTTGGCCCCGGGAATTTTAACCGTGGTTAACCGGGAGCTGGGTTTGACCCAAGATGACTCTTCGGGCGAGATTTTGTCGTTTGAGCCGCTGGCCGATAAAAACACTGTTTCTGTTTCAGTAGTGACGACTCCGGATGGGGCCGTGGTTAATCTCGACGGCGAACCGCGCGGCTTTGCTCCCTTAACCCTGGACAATGTGACTGAAGGCGACCACATTTTATTGGTCAGCTCACCCGGGTTTAAGGAGAGAACCATCAAAGCCAAAACCGTCAAAGGCCATAAGCTGATTGCTTCAGTCCAGCTGGGCCGGGAAACAGTCACGCCTCCGACTGATGAAGCAGCTGAAGAAGCAACACCGTCGGCTTCCCCTCAAGTCAGTCCGAGTCCAACCGGGTTGCCAACGCCAACTGCCAGCCCAATTGGTTCACCAAAGCCAACCAGTAGCCCGAAAGTTTCAGCCAAGCCTTATGTTCAGGTTTTAAAGGATCCAGGATGGGTTAGGGTAAGAACCGGCACCGGGACAAATTTTGATAAAGTAACCGACGCCGAAGGGAATGAAGTAAAGGTATATTATCCTGATCAACTTCCCTTGCTAGACGAGGAAAAGGGTTGGTATAAGATTGAGTATGAAACCGGTAAGAACGGCTGGATTGCCGGCCAGTACGCCGAGAAGTTTGAGTAATTTTTTAACTTAAGCCGTAAAGAATGGCCACCACCAATAAAGCCCAGAGGCTGACGGTAATCATCATTGGTTTGTCAGAAGTTAGAATCTCGGCCGGCGACTCGCCCTGGTTAGTTTCATAAATTAAATGCAGGTAGCGCATGACTCCGTAAATGACCAAGGGAATGGTCAACATCAGCCATTTTTCCGAGTGAAAGGTGCTGGGCAGAATTGACAGCAAGGTTAGGGCTTTACCGGAAAATGTAAACGCCGGGAACATAAAGGTAAACAGAGCGTAAGTCAGCCAGGTGGTGTTGGCAAACATGGCGGTATAAACGTCTAAGAGTTTTTCCGGATAGCGGCCCAAAACTTGACGGCTGGCAGATTGACCCTGGAGTAAGGTTAACTCGCTCCGGCGTTTACCGATGGCTAAAAACAAGGCAAAAGAAATGATGCACAGCAGCAGCCAAACATTAAGGTGGGCGCCGATGACCGCCGCGCCGGCATAAACCCGGATGATAAAACCAAAAGCAATGGTAATGACGTCGATAATTGGTTGTTTCTTGAGCCAAAAAGAGTAGATAAACTGGAGCAGGAGATAGCCGACCATACCCAAAAACAGGAAGAAGGACAGACTCCAGCCCAGGAACAGGCTGATAAAAAAGCCGCTCAAGCTGGTAAAGAGAGCCAGAGGGATTGAGAGTTTGCCTGAAGCCAGGGGCCGTTTTTTCTTAAACGGGTGTTTTCTATCTGACTCTAAATCAAGCAGGTCATTGAAGATATAAACCGAGCCGGTTAAGAGGGAGAAAAAGACCAAGGCGGTGACGGCAGTCCAAAACTTTTCGGGTATAAATAACCAGCCGGAAAAAATCAGACCGGTGAGTAAGCTTAAGTTTTTTAAGCTTTGGCGCGGCCGGGCGGCTTTGAGTAAAAGGACCAATTGTTCAACCATAATAAACTGACCCCAATAATAACCCCTAAAAGCATCAGTGTATAGAGCTTCTGTTGGCTATTAAGCTGTAGGGCAATAAATCCCAGGGCGGCTGAAACCAGCCAGTAGGCAACGGCAATGCGTCGCTTGCCCCAACCTAAATTCATCAGCTTATGGTGCAAATGGCCCCGATCACCCCAGACAGGCGAACGGCCTTTGGCCAGCCGCCGTAGGACTGTATAAACCGCGTCGATTAACGGCACGCCCAATACTAAAATTGCCGTGGCCAGCTTGGCCCCGGATAAAATGGCTAAAACTGCCAAAAAGTAACCGGCTAGACTACCCGCGCCGTAGCCGGGCATGATTTTTTGGGGATAAAAATTGTAGGGCAAGAAGCCCAAATAGGCGCCGGCTAAAATAAAGGCCAGAATAATTACCGGCCATTGGGTGACGTCGTCGACAAAACGCAAGCTCAAAAGCCCAATCACCACGGCCGAAACAACAACGATTCCCGGCAGTTGGCCGTCTAAACCCTTGGACCAGTTGACAAAGTTCATCGTGCCCACAATCCAGATTAGGGCCAGGAGGTCGGCCCAAATCCAGATAGTTCTTAGTTTACCCAGGAAAAAAATCGGGATTTGCGGCTGGGACAAGTTGATCACCGTTCCGGCTGATAACGGGTTGGACACATAAGCCACGCCGATGCCGGACAAAACTACCAGGCCGGCCGCCAAACCACCCAGGCCCAAACGAAGGTAAGGGTTTAAGTTATAAATGTCATCTAAAAGGCCGGTAATCATCAGCACCAAACCGCCCAGGAGAATCCCCAGTAAGTGTTTATCTAAGGGAAGAAAAATCAGGCTGGTAAGCAAGATGGCCGCATAGATGGCCAGGCCGCCGCCGCGGGGTACAGGGTAGCGGTGGATAACCTTGGGGTGGGTTTGGCCTTTGGGGTCGTCAAGCCAATGGTGGTGGCGATACAGCCTGATGACTAGCGGCGTGGCTATCAAAGCAATGATGGCGCTTAAAAATGCCGGCAGCAGCAGATTTATAAGGTTCATTTAGATCATTAAATCGATAATTTTAGCTAGAGTGACCAAGCCCATTAGGGCGACAATGGCGCCGACCCAGGAGAGAATTTGGGACCAAAGCTTGTCTTCGGCCTGGGCTTTAGCGGCCAAACGGATAGACACCAGTTCCAGCAACAGGGTAATTAAGGGTAATGTCCATAACCAGAAACTGCGGACCAGCTGGGCGTCGCCGTAAGCCCGGCTGTAGAGCAGGGGTGTTTCCGGCGGCAAGCGGTGCCAGCTGATTGCCAGGATGATTAGTTGCAAGCCAATGGCGATAAAGGCCAGGCGTAAACCCAGTTTGACGGTTGGGTCTAAAGACAGCTCGTCGATTTCGCGCTTGAGAGAGTAAAAAGTGAGCTTGGCGGGTTTCATGGGGTAGCGCCGTTTAAGCGACGATAAACCTTTGCCTGGTCAAGAGTGGTCACCAAGGCATAGTCGGCGGCCAAGCGGGCAGACAGGGCCGGGAATGGCCGGGTTTCATAAGTCATGACCACAACCAGTTTGGGTTGGCGTTTATCCCAGGCAGTCATGGTTTCCTTAAAACCGTTAAAGTCGACCACGTGGTAAGCGACCGTATAACGGCCAACCGGCAGACGGCCGGAGAGAGCGTAGACATAAGGTTCATCGCCCCAAATAAAGATTGGTTCATTGGGAAGGGTCGTGGTTCTGATATATTTGGCCAGCTGGTAAGTCTGGGTGACCCGGGGATCAAACCAGTTCCAGTATTGGTCTGGTGATTTTTTGCCGAGGCTAAACTCGATAAAGTTTTGATAGTAGCCAAAAATCGGATACTGCCAAAAGCGGATTTGATAATAAGCCAAGCCGGCCAAGATAACTGCGGCAGTAATGACTAGTTTTAACAGCTTTCTTTTACCAAAGACAAAGAAGGCCAGGAGGATGGTCAGCGGCACTGCCGGCTGAATTAGGTAATGCGGATAAGGCCGCTCAGATAAGAGCGCCCCAAACATAGCCCAGGTAAACCAGATGACCGCGAGTCCGGCCGCGGCCGACAGTTTAAACTTTTTTGCCAGGGGAATAAAGATAACCAGAAATCCGGAGACGACTGCCAGGCGGATCCATAAGCCGTTTTGGCTGCCCTCCCAACTAGACAGATAGCCGACGTTTTGAAGTAGCGCCGAGCGGACGTAAGGAATCATTGCTCCCTTATCGGCGTAATAAATTATCGTGCCGATGATGGGTAAGGCAAAACTTAACCCAGCCAGCAGCAGGTTTTTAAAAGCCAGTTTTTTCCAGATAATCAGCCAGAGCAGCAACGCCAGAAAGTCAAAAGCAGCGGGGATTTTAAACAGAAAGGCGAGGGCAAACAGGAAACCAATGGTGAGGTAGGCTGGTTTCTTTCCCAGGGCCAGGAGGACGGCTGCGCTAATCGGCAGAATGAAAAAGATTTCCGCGTTGGCAATATTGCCCTCAAAAATCGTGGTTAAAAGAATCAGTAGTAAGGTGGCCAAATTCGCGGCCGCCGGGACTTGGGGCAGCAAGCGTTTCATCAGGCGGTAAAAAACCACGATCGTGGCTCCAAACCAGACGGTTAGCAGCAGCCGGAACCAAAACACCGTACCGGTAAAAGCGGCCAGAAGGTAAAGCAGCGGCGGTTTGTTGTCATGAATATCCCGGTACCAAATCAGGCCCTGGTTGAATGCCTGGCCCAAAACCAGATAGATGCCTTCATCGCCGTACCAGTAGGGTTCAAATAAAGACGGCAGGCGGAGGATTACCGCCAGAAGAAGGAGTAAAACCAGGGCCTCGTTATTTAATAACCAGCGCCATAACCTGTTTAACATAATTTTATTCTACACTTTTTCAGTGACCCGGTATTCCAGGTAACGCCCGAGCATCAACCGGGTGTGGGCATCTAAGCCCGGTAGGGCGGTAAATAAAAAGCCGACGACCGGCAGTAAAACAAACTCAAACGGGCTTAAGAATCTTCTTAACCAGCTGGTGCCAACCGGAGCCTTGGGCTTCTGCTGCCAGTCGACAAAAATAATTGCCAGCAAAGCCACCAAAGACAGCGTCAGGATGGCGGAAGAGACCTGGGGTAGAGTCCGGCCGATAATTGTCCGGTTAAAATCCTGGTTTAATAAAGGGGGAATATTGGCTCCTAAGGTGATGGCAAACCAGGTTACCGGCCAGAGGATATGGTCTTTGATGACGTAAAAGGCCCGGATGGATTTTTCCCAGAACGGCATGTGTTTAACTTTTAACCATTTGTAGATGACGTAAGCATCGTCGGAGACTCCCCAGGCCCAGCGCTTGACCTGTTCGTATTGGTTGATCGTGGTTTTCCACCAAGTGGTGGATTCGGCCGCGTCGCACCAGCTGGGCAAAAAGATCGGTTCGACTTCGAGCTTGCCGCGGGTGGCAAAGTAGGCTTTAAAGAACATGCGGTAGTCTTCGGGAATAACGTCAGTGTCCCAATAATCGATGGTCACGACTAATTTTAAACTCAAGCTGTAGGTAGAAAAGTTAATCATCCGATCTTTTCTCAAGAGAACACTGGTTTGAATGACACTGGAAACCCGGTTATAGGCCCGGGACAGCAGAGGCAGGCGCCAGATGTTGTTATAAAACTGGATGGCTGATTGCCAGATGCGCTGATAGCGGTGGGGGTCATCTAAAAATTTAAAGGTCAGGTAAGAAAAATATTGCGGGTGCAAAACGGCGTCGGCATCGTTGCTGGTAATGGTGATGTAGTCGATGTCTGCCCCCTGCTGGTCAACCAATGCTTGTTTGGCTAACCGCGCTGCCCAGGCGGTGTTTGACGATTTGCCCTTAACTTCACCGGCTAAATCCGGATGATAGGTAATTAAGAAATTGCCAAAGATATGGGCAAACTTTTGTTTTAAGGCTCGGGCTTTGGTCCTGGCGGCTTCGCCTTCCCTGGTTTCAAACGAAACCATGACGGTTAGGTTTTTAAGCGGAAAAGTCTGTTTGGCTAAACCATTAAGTGTCCGCTCAAGAATATAGAGCGGTTCCTGAAAGGTAGGAATGATGACGATGTGTTTGACTTTATCCCATTCCAAAAATGAGCGGGCTTCACCCAGCCAATCAAATTGCTGGCTGGCCTTGATCCGGTAGTAGGATAAGAGGGACAGGGCGGCGGTCCAAAAAGAGCGATAGAGCCAGTAAATATCAAAGGCAATGATGTAATAAGCCACGGCTACAGGGACAACTAAGCTGCCCCAGATGGGGAAAATGATTAGCGACCAGGAAATCGCTCCCGGAAGAATTTCCAGGGCGCGGATTAGCTTTTTATCTTTAGAGCTTAAAGAGTCTTTGTGCATTGGTGCTGGTTTGCTTAATTACTAAATTTTCAGGCAGGTGTTTCACCCGGGCAATTTCCTGAGCGACCATTTTAACACTTTGGGGAGTATTTCTTGATCCGTCACGGCTGGGAGTTAAATAAGGGGCATCGGTTTCCAGCAAGATTTTCTCTAAGGGTGAGTCGGCCACCAGGGTTTGCACCTCTTGGGAATAGGTAATATTAGCGTCAACACCGACGTAAAAATCCAGGGCGAGAATTTTTTGCAATAATTTTTTGCTGCCGGAGATGCAGTGGAAAACGCCGGCTGGGTAAATGCCGTCATCTTTACAAAAATGCTCTAAAACGTCGAGAGCGTTTTCGTTGGCTTCACGGTTATGGATAATTAAAGGCAGTTTAAGTGTTTTAGCCAGCTGGATTTGTTGGCCGAAAATGATTTTTTGCCGGTTTTTCATTTCCGGATTTATCCTGAGCGCAGTCGAAGGATATTTTGATTTTTGATAAACATGATAATCGACTCCGGTTTCGCCGATGGCCACAACTTTTTTATTTTGCGCCAGTTGTTTTAGTTTTTCTACATCAAACTCGCCAGAGGCGTGGTGTGGGTGGACGCCGACCGCGGCAAATAAAGCCGGGTGTTTTTGGCAGATTTCGATGGCTTTTTGGCTGGTTTCCAGATCTGCCCCGACGACGATCATTTTTTCTACTCCAGCCTTAACACAGTCGTCGGTCACTTCCTGCCAATCTTTGCTAAAGGCGCCAAAATTTAAGTGGCAATGGCTATCGATATACATGAGAGTATTATAGCCCGCGAAAATTAGTTAAAGCCGGGGGAATAATGGATTATCAAGCTTAATTTTATTCCCGGTAAAGACTTTGGCAATTTTTTCGGCGGTTTCCGGCAGAAAAATTTGTAATTGCCAGGCTAAGGCCAAAATCTTTTTGGCATACTCGACGAGTCTACCTTTTCTGTCGGCGGCAGATTTCTCCCAGGGAGCAAAGCGGGAGATTTCCAGATCCAGGTTTCTCACTTCTTCCCACAACTTAGTCAAGGCCAAATTAAATTCATAACGATCAATGTAATCGGCGATGGTGATTTTTTTAGAATACTCTTTAATACCCGATAGGCCGTCTGTTTCAGCCAGCTTGGCTACTCGGGAAACCAGGTTGCCCAGACCATTAGCCAAGTCGGCATTAAAGATTTCTTTAAAGCGCGTTTCGGTAAAGTCGCCGTCGGCTTGAGTGGGGACTTCTTTTAACAGATAGTAGCGGATTGGGTCAGTGCCGTATTTTTTGAGTAACGTTTTCGGGTCGACGACGTTGCCCAAAGATTTAGCCATCTTCTGCCCGCCGGAATTGACATAACCGTGGACTAAAATATTTTTCGGCAGGGGCAAACCGGCAGATAAAAGCATGGCCGGCCAGTAAACCGTGTGGAAACGGTAGATGCCTTTGCCGATGACGTGGATATCAGCCGGCCACCACTTTTGCCACAACTTATCGTCGTAACCCCAGCCGATGGCGGTCATATAGATAGTTAAAGCGTCAAACCAGACGTACATAACTTGGCTGGGGTCATCGGGTACGGGAATGCCCCAGTTACCTAAGCGCTCGGCCGGCCGGGAAACGGAAAAATCCTGAAGTCCCTGGCGGATAAAGCCTAGGGTCTCGTTTTTCCTCACCTGTGGCAGCACTTGCAGTTTATCGCTCGAAATCAATTCTTCCAGCTGTTTCTGGTACTTTGATAATTTAAAGAAGTAGTTTTCTTCGCTGACGGTTTCCGGTTTCCGGTCGTGTTCCGGGCATTTGCCGTCAACCAGTTCGTTTTTAGTATAAAACTGCTCGCAACCGACGCAGTAGAGCCCCTGATAAGTTTTTTTATAAATATCCCCGTTCTTGCTGCACAATTGCCAGAGTTTATTCACTCCCGGCCAGTGGAGTTTTTT
>JAUYJQ010000010.1 GCA_030699295.1 Candidatus Beckwithbacteria bacterium | reverse complement strand
TTTAAGTTAGGAAAAGATACCGGCACAAAATCTTTTGGTTCAAAATAATCAGTCAGGTCGATTTTGGCCCAGAACTCTCTTTCTTGGTCTTCGTTTCGAAATTTTGGCAATTTAAGCATTTTTTTCATATAGTTTCCTCGCTTTTTGTTTGTAAATATCTCTGGCAGATATAACTCTTGCTTTTTTACCCCTTTGAGTAAAGGCAACAAATAGTAAACGTCTTTTTTTGGTTTTACCTAGCAAAATAAATCTTTTTTCTCCATCGGAATGAAGTTCGTCTTTATAGATTTTTTTGTTTTTATCGGTAAATGCCTCCTCGCACTCGTTATTGGCGACTTTGTGTTTTCGCCAGTTTTTATCCTGATTGCCTTTGTCCCAAACAAATTCAATCGGCTTAACAAAGGTAATCATAATCAATTGTATATACTGGATGATACATTGTCAACAAGTAGTTATCTTACAAACTTAGAGCCAACGCGGCACACGGGTAAGATAGTCTGGCCGAAAATAAAGAACTCGCCCAGAATAATCACCAAGTGGCACCAGTACATTGGGTTGCGGCTGTAGCGGTAGAGCCCGACACTGATAACTTTATGAACCCGAAACAAGAAAAACAAATAGGCAATTACCACCAGGGCGGCGTTGATCAGCAAAGCGCCTAAAAGCTGCAGCGGAAAAAAGATTATTACCGGTGTTTAACTTTATGGTAAGTGGTAAAAAAATAGTATAAAATACAAAACAAATATGATATTTTTAAAAGATTTTAAAACTTCTTTTAACAAAAAATGTGTCGTACTGGGTTTAATTTTTGGAATCTTGGGAATATTAGTAACTAATATTATATATCTATCCATTTTATTCTTTATTCTTTCATTCTTTTTTGTGCTTTTTGCAAATCGTTTCCAAAAATACTTTGAAGGACATTTTAAGGAAAAAGTCTCTGTTAAAGACTCTATGGATGCTGTTCTTAGGGATAAAAACGGTAATATAAAGACTGAAAGACATTCTTCATGATTGTTAATAAAAAAACTAGAAACATTATTTTTGTAATAGTTTTTGCCATTATTTTTTATTTTGCTTGGAGCTTGTTTAGAAACTTCATTTGGGGTGAATCTGTAAACTGTAACGGGAATCAAGAATGTATCGACTATAACTATGAAAATTCTGGTTACGCTTACTAGGATTTTTGTATTTTAATTTATCACACCCCGGGGGTGTGATAGAGGTAGTTATCGACCACGGTCGCCACGGGAGAAACCGCCGCGCCGGAAGGGCGGACGGGAACCGCCGGGGCGAAAACCCCCTGGCCGCGGGGAAAAGCCACCCGGCCGACCACCGCCGCTGGGGCGATTTTGGGCCGCCTGCTGTTCCTGTTCCGGGGTTAGGGCCGTCAAACTCACCCGACCCTGTTCATCAATTTCCCTCACCCTAACGTGCAAAATATCGTCCAGCTTAACAATCGTGTTCGGATCAGCCACATAGCTGGTCGATAACCGGGACACATGGACCAAACCGTCGCGTCCGGGTAAAAGTTCTACAAAGGCGCCGTAAGCTTCAACGCGGACAACTTTGCCGTCAAATTCTTCGCCGACGACAAATTCCCGGGTTAGGCCGCTGATCCAATCGACCGCCTCTTTAAGTTTAGCCGAATCAGTGCCGGAAATTACCACCCGGCCGTCATCATCGACATCGACGTCGCAACCGGTCTCTTTGATAATCTTTTTAATGATCCGGCCACCCGGGCCGATCAGCTCGCCGATTTTTTCAACCGGAATATTTATCGTAGCAATCTTGGGAGCAAACGCCGATAGCTGTTTCTTCGGTTCGGGTAAAGTGGTCAGCATGTGCTCCAAAATCTTAAGCCGGGCTGTTTTGGCCGCATCGAGGGCTTCTTTTAAAATGGCCGCCGTCACCCCGGAGATTTTAATATCCATCTGCAGGGCAGTGATGCCATCTTTGGTACCGGCCACTTTAAAGTCCATATCGCCCAAATGATCTTCCAAGCCGGCAATGTCTGTCAAAACCACATAATCTTTGATGGCTTTAGCGTCAGTCACCGCAATCAAACCCATGGCAATCCCGGCTACCGGTTTGATTAAAGGCACACCGGCGTCCATTAGCGACAAAGTCGAACCGCAAACCGAGGCCATCGACGTCGAACCATTGGAAGACATAACCTCTGAAACCACCCGAATGGTGTAAGGGAACTTATCTTTATCAGGAATCATTGGCGCTAGGGCCCGCTCGGCTAAAGCCCCATGGCCCACTTCCCGGCGGCTGGGCCAGCCGAAACGGCCGGTCTCGCCGACAGAAAACGACGGGAAATTATAGTGGTGAATGTAACGCTTGCTGGTTTCACCGTCCAAGTCCTCAATCAACTGCTCCAAACTCGGCGAACCCAAAGTTGTCAAAGTTAAGGCTTGAGTGGCTCCCCGGGCAAATATGGCCGATCCGTGGGTCCGCGGCAACACCGACACTGCCGAGCTCAATTCTCTGATTTGATCCGGTTTTCGGTTATCGGCCCGGCTCTTTTTGGTTAAAATCTTCTGCCTCACCCTATCGGTAAACTCGCTTTGCACCACATCGGCAATCACCTTACCGTCTAAATCTGCCAATTCTGCTTTGACAGCGTTAATAATCTCGTCCATCGCCTCGCGCGGCCCGACTTCGGTGGCCGCTTTAGCGGCTAAATTATCTAATAGCTTATCGAGGTCAACTTTGGCTTTAGCCAAAATTTGTTTTTTGACAGCGGCATCGACCTTGTCAGCCGTAAAGGCTTCTTTTTTGATTTTAAGTTTACCGGCCAGCTGGTTAATACCGTCGCAGATTACCTGAATCTGCTTTTGGGCCAAGTCTAAGGCTTCGAGCATTTTGGCTTCAGACACTTCTTTGGCTCCGGCTTCGACCATAACGATCGCTTCGCTTGAACCGGAAACAGTCAGCTCTAAGCGGGAACTGGCCTGCTCGTCTCTTTTGGGATTAACTAACAATTCGTCTTTATCGTTTAAGCCGATTCTGACTGCGGCAATCGGGCCGGCCCAGGGAATTTGAGAAATACTTAGTGCCGCCGATGTACCGATCAAACCCAAAATGTCCGGGTCGTTTTGCAAGTCATAAGACAAAACCGTGGCCACCACCTGGATTTCTTTCATGTAGCCGGCGGGAAATAAGGGGCGGATAGACCGGTCGATCAAGCGGGCTTTTAAAACCGCTTCGTCAGTCGGCTTACCCTCGCGCTTGACCCAACGAGAACCCTTGATAATGCCTGAGGCATAAAGTTTTTCCTGGTATTCGACGGTCAAAGGGAAATAGCCCAAACTTGGATTTTCCCGCCCGGCCACCACCGTCACCAAGACCACGGTCTCGCCGCTAGTCACCAAAACCGCACCCGAGGCCTGCTGGGCAAAGCGCCCAACTTCTAATTCAATTTCCTGATTACCAACTTTTATTTTCTGGGAAATCATTTCTTCAACTTCAGAGTCTTGAGTAAGGCGGCGTGCCGCTTTTTGTCTTTCGAACTCAAATAATTTAATAATCGGCGTCGTTTACTGACCATGGCCAGCAGTCCCCGGCGCGAATGGTTATCTTTGTTATTGCCTTTTAGGTGCTTGGCTAAACGGTCAATCCGTTCGGAAAGCAAGGCCACTTGGACTTCGGGCGAACCGGTGTCAGCCTTATCGGTGGCAAATTTTTTAATCACTTTTAACTTTTCATCTTTATCGAGCATAAGGGAAATTGTAGCAGAAAGACTTAAGCCTGACTACCGGTACCGGTGAAAACCTTGGGCTTGAGCCAATCGGGCTGAGTGCTGGCTGCCGGAGTCGGCAGCGGCACGGGCGGGCGGATAAATTGTTGGCCTGGTGCCTGACCAAAGCCCGCAAAGGCCGGGGCGGCCGCGGGAGCTAAATGATTTCTTTGCCCGCCCAAACGCATCAGCTCAACCACGGTTTCAAAGGTATCGGCGCTGCCGGCTTGGGCTAAGTTTTGCGTGACCGCTTCGATGCCCGATAACAGGTTGGTGGCCATATCCGGTTCTAAATTAAGCTCCAGCCCCTTGATCACCGCCGCCATGATTTCGCTGCAACCGGAGGCCGTCGGGTCATAAAGATTGACCGAGCCAAACTGGGCATTTTTGTCCAAAGTGGACAAATTCACCAAAGTTTTACTCTTGTTATCCAACAGGGCTTTTTCCTGCTGATACAGCTCGCCCAACTCTTCTAAGCTTCGGGTGCCGATCACAAAGATGACGTCGGCATTAGAACCGGTGTAAGAATACTCAACCTGGGAAGCGTCGAGCGGCTGCATGCCGGCTTTAGGTTCAATCGTCAAATTAAATTTTTTGCTTTGGGGGTCTTTATCATAAGCCACTTTTTCTAAAGAGTCTTCCGGGTAGTTAAAGGAAATGACCAGGTTCTGGTTGCCGATCCGGGGCTTGATTTTGTCGACGCCAAACAAACGGTTAAATTGGACAGTCATCTGGGTCGAACAACCAATAGTCGTACTCAGGTCTTTTTTGGTTATGGCCAAATACAAAGCCAAGGCGGCCGAAACCGCATCAACATTGGGATTTTGGGGCAGTAAGACTAACACCTGTTTGGCTGCTGCCAGAGCCTGTTTTACCGGCTCAATGTTATAGGTTTTTTCCATCGGCTGATTATAGCACTTCGACCATAAAACTCAACTTATAGGCCGTCACAGAGTTTTAAAGGCCACCAACTTATCTTTGGGTTGAAAGTCTAATTTGTTGGCAAAACCGATACCGTACTGCTCGCCCCGCTTGGCTTTATCAACCGACTCTTTCCCTTGGTAAATCGACTTAATCCGGCTGGTTGCCAGCAGCTGGTCGTCACGGAATAAATGGACCATGTCATTAAGGCTTAATTTGCCTAAGTTCACCTGGCAACCGGCGATTTTACCCCCCCTGACCGTAAATTCCTGCAACACCTTGGCTTCGCCCAAAACCTGCTCATCAATCGTCGGCTCCAACAGCTTCAAGGCTTGGTCCTGAATATCATTCAAGAGTTCGTGGATCAGTTGATAAGACTTAATCAGCACCGCTTCTTTCTCCGCTAATGATTCTGCCTGGCTGCTGACTTTAACCCTAAAAGCCAAAATCCGGGCCCCGGTCGATTGGGCCAGGAGTACGTCTGACTCGTTGATGTTGCCCACTCCCTGACTGATCAGCTCGACTGCATCGCCCAGATTATTGACTATCGCTTCCAGGCTGCCGCTGACGTCGGCCTTGATCAGCAATTTTAGCTTTTCCCCTTCACTGACCGCGGTTTTAGTAACAACGGTTGGAGCCTTAACCGCCTGTTCCTGACCAACCACCACACTACCGATCACCGGCGCTTGCTTAAAACCCAGGATTAGCGCCGGATCACCCGGCAAAGCGGCAGTTAAAGGCTGATGGCGGTAATCTAGAAGATTACGCACCCGACCGGAGGCTTCCGGAGTGTGGACTTCCCGGCCGACTGTTAAGGTTCCGGATTGGACGATTACTGTGGCCGCCGGTCCGCGCTTTGGGTCAAGTGTCGACTCGATCACTACGGCTTTAAGCGGCCCACTCGGATTGGCAGTTAGTTTCATCATCTCAGTCATTAACAGCACCATTTCCAGCAGCTCGGGAATGCCTTTTTTGGTTTTGGCAGAAATCGGCACGCAGACAATATCGCCGCCGTAGCCCTCAACCATCACTCCGTTATCGGCTAAATCTTTTTTCACAATTTCCGGGACAGCGTTGGGCAGATCCATTTTGTTGATGGCCACCAAAAAGGGCACTTTAGCCACTTTAATGTGCTCCAGGCATTCTTTAGTCTGCGGTTTAACTGACTCGACCGCATCAACGACCAAGATCACCAGATCGGTGACCGCCGCGCCGCGCGAGCGCATCGCCGAAAAAGCCGCGTGGCCGGGTGTGTCAATAAAAGTCAGTTTTTTCCCTTGGTATTCGATCTGGTAAGCACCGATGTGCTGAGTAATCCCGCCCGCTTCTTTAGCGGCAACGCTCGTCTGCCTTAAAGCATCCAGTAGGGTAGTTTTACCATGGTCGATGTGGCCCATGACCGTAATGATTGGCGGTCGTTTTCTCATGTTTCATCCTAACTTTTCTTTAATTTCGATGAGCGCTTTCGGCCCTAAACCCCGGATTTCACTCAATTGGCTGTCAGTTTTTTTCTTTAGAGCCTCAACTGTGGTCACCCCGGCCTCGACTAAGCTGTTTCTGGTGCGGCTGGATAACTCTAGTTTGTCGATTTCGTGTTCCAGGTCATCTTTTTTGGCTGTGTGCTTGGAGCCTTTGGGGCCTTTGAGATTAATCTTGTAGCCGGTCAGCTTCGCCGCTAATCTGGCGTTTTGACCCTCGCGGCCGATGGCCAAAGACAGCTGGTCTTCGGATACGGTAATTTCCGCAGTTTTGGTCTTCTCGTTAATTTTAATTTCTAAATTCTCTGCCGGCTGCAAGGCCGCTGAGATAAACTTAACCGGATCTTCTGAGTACTCAATTATATCAATCTTTTCGCCACCCAATTCGTTGATGACGCTTTGGACCCGAACGCCTTTTTGGCCGACACAGGAGCCGACCGGATCAACGCCCGATTGGGTCGAAGCCACGGCCACTTTACTGCGGCTGCCGGCTTCGCGGGCGATGATTTTAATCTCGACGGCGCCGGAGTTAACTTCGGGGACTTCGCGCTTAAATAAGGCTTTAACTAAAGCCGGGTCGGACCGGGAAATAATGATCTGCTTACCCTTGACGGTTTCGGTAATGTCCTTGATGTATAAGATTAGGCGCTGGTTTAGGTGGTAGCGCTCATCCTTGCCCTGTTCTTCCGGCGGCATCAAAGCGTGGCCCCGGCCGATATCGCAAACAATAAACTGGCCGTCAAAGCGTAGTACCATACCATTCACCAAAGAGCCGATTTTATCCTGGTACTCGCCGATAATGGCGTCTTTTTCCGCCTCGCGGATTTTTTGCAAAATTACTTGCTTGGCCGTCTGGGCGGCGATGCGGCCGAAGCCCGGCGGAGTCACATCGGTTTTCTTATCGGGTTTGTCTTTTTTGGCGGTAAAAATTTTAGCCGAGCCGGTCACTTGGTCAAGTTCAGCGGTAAACTCCAGCGCCTCGTCGTCGCCAAAATCCTTGCGGTAAGCGGCTACCAAAGCCTCTTTAATCGAATCGATGACTGCCTCAGGGGCAATTCCCCGTTCGGAGCAGATCTGGTTTAAGGCCGCGGTAAATTCCGTCCGGGCCATTTTAGATAAATCAACCGGCATAGCTTATTTTAATAAAAAAGGCGGATTACTCCACCTCTTCCTTTCAAATATTATAATCAAGGGCTATTTTAGCACATTCTTAACCAAGTTAAAAATCCCCAACCATTGGTCAAAAGTTAAATCTGTCGGCAACGCCCGAACCGGAAACTTTAAGTCATGGGCCAATCTCTGCCATTGCCGGTAAGTAAGCACCTGTTTTAGGTTTTTGCCCAAGTTGGCCCGCCAACGGTTAAAACCCAATTGCACCAGGCTGGAATAATCGTTTTTGGCCGCTACGGCCACTAACGGCTTTTGCCTTTTGGTTATTTTTAATAAAACCGTATCGACGCTGGGCACTGGCACAAAATCTGTCTTTTTAAAAGCCCTGACTACCTCAAACTCAAACCAAGGTTTATTTAAAATCGAGAATTGAGTTTCTTTCGGTATGCCGCTAAATTTTCCCCCGGCTTCTTTTTGCACCACCAAATACGCCTCAGTCAATCCCGGGCTGGCCAGTAACTTTCTGACGATCTCCGCCGTCAGGTTAAAAGGAATATTGCTAAAAACTTTAAAGTTAGCGTCGGGGATCCGGTATTGTAAAAAATCAGCGTTAATTAATTTAACCTTGGGGTTAGTAGCAAATTTTTGTTTCAGGCTTGACCAGAGTTTTTGATCGATCTCCACGGCCACCACTTGGCCAGCGGCTTCGGCTAAAACACTGGTAATAATGCCTTTGCCCGGGCCGATCTCGTAAACAACATCACTCGGGCCAAAATTAGCCGCCCGGACAATCTCCGTTACTAGCCGCTGATCTTTAAAAAAATTCTGGTTATATAAAATACTTTTTCTCACTTGACACGCTCATTTCTTACCTATACAATAATCATACATTAATTGTATAGAATTATGCAAACACAAACCATTAATCTTTCCATTCCCAAACCGTTACTGTCAATGATTAGCCGTCAGGCAAAAACCGAAGCCCGGACTAAAAGCGGCCTGATTCAGGAGGCAATCAGGGTTTATCTGACTCAAAAAAATGCTTGGCAGGATTTATTTAACTATGGCCAATCCCAAGCCAAAAAATTAAAAATAAAGGCCAGCCAAGTGGAATCAATCGTCGACGCTTACCGCCGTGGCCGTTAAATGCTCAAGTTGGTTTTGGATACCAATGTCATCATTTCCGCCATCGCCTTTGACGCCAAACCGGAATTAGTCGTCAATTTGATCGCTTCCGGACAAGCCAAAGGCTATATCTCCCGGTTTATCGTCGCCGAAACCTGCAGTAATTTACGCACCAAGTTTAGGTTTTCCGAGGCCAGAATCGATCAAGTAGAAAGCTTGCTGCTGAATTGTTTTAGTTTAATCGAACCAAAAATGTCCATTAACCTTATTAAAAGCTGCCCCGATGACAATAAAATTTTAGCCTGTGCTTTAGCCGCCAAAGCCGATTATCTGGTTTCCGGGGACAAAAAACATATTTTACTTTTGAAAAAGATTAAAAATATTCCCATTGTCTCCCCGGACCAATTGCTAAAATTAATTGCCTATTTCGAATAATTGTCAGCAAGTAACCATAACTCTTTTTAACCGCCCACTCTTTATATTCAGGCACATTCCAAGTCACAAACGCTTTAACCATAATTCTATTTTACTTTATAACACCTCTAAGGTGTGATAGCCACACTTAATGACACAAAGTCTGTTAGTTGACTACTTTACGCGTTTAGTTTTATAGTTGAAATATATGAAATTCTTAAAAGCATTGTTGGCATTCCTTTTTTTGTGGGTAATAGTAGGTACAGGAATTTCTATTATAATTTCCACCATATTTGGTAGTAGTTATGGAATTGGCTCTATTATCGGCTTCATTTGGGGACTATACGCAGCTTTCATCACTTATAAGAAAAATAAAATTCTTTTCATTTAACTATCAATTATCACACCCCGGGGGTGTGATAGAAAATATTTAACTTTCTTCTTCAAATTCTTCGAGAAGTTGGCGCTGGCGGCGGGAGAGGTGCTCGGGAACACAGATAACTAATCTGACATACTGGTCGCCGCGGGAGCGGGACTGAAGGTGGGGCATGCCTTGACCGCGCAGGCGGACCAAAGTACCGGATTGGGTACCGGGGCGGACTTTTAATTTGAGCTGGCCGTCAACAGTTGACACGATAACCGTACTACCCAAAACCGCCTGGGAAAAAGT
>JAUYJQ010000003.1 GCA_030699295.1 Candidatus Beckwithbacteria bacterium | reverse complement strand
GTCTCAATTTGCTCCGGGCCTACAGAGATTATCCTTGTAGGTGTAACTTTGAAAACGACTGTCTGCTCTGCTGACAGTTTCGGCTTTGGTTGTGTTGTTTGTATTTCTATTCCCCGTTCTACCCGCTTTTCTGTTTTCTGGCCAATCGGCTTAACTATCTTTTGGCCTACGAGGACTCTCCTTGTAGGCACCACCCCTGTTTCTTGTTTTACCCTTGGCTCTACTGCATCTAGGCCTAGAGGGATTATCTTTGTAGGTTCTTGAGAAGTTATGTCCTTTGCAGAAAATACTGGCACCGACCTTTCTACGACATTAGGCATTACGGCCACGGCGGAGACGGCTGCCGCCCCAAACCAAAAACTGTCAGCCGTGGTTACCGGCACTGATTTTTCTGGTTCTATTGGCTGTTCCACTGACAGTTCTACAGTAACTGGAGCTGGCTCGGTAGACTGAATCACAGGTAACGACCGCAATTGAAAAACCCGCTCTGTCATCATCGCCGGGATCAAATTCGGTTGGATTGTTTGATCAATTAAAGCCGGGAGGTTTTTATCAAAATCAATCGAGTCTCCCTCTACTATCCAACCGCCAACCGCCGACAAACCACTGTCTTGGGAAACAGCAATACTCGCTTCTTCCCTACCGCTACTAAGTAAACCTAAAAAATCCTCAATCTCCGCCAATTTATCAAATGGTAACAGTTGAGAATTCTGGATTAACTTACCATTATCTTTCTTTATTTGCTGCAAAGCCACTCCATTGGCAGCATCGGCAGTTCTCATCGCCAGCCAAAATAATGCCTGTCCGTCTTCTAATTTTAAAACCCTCGGTTCTACCACTGACCACACGTCTCTATCTAACTGGCTTTGATTAATCAGCTCTACCGGTGTGTTGCGGGCCTTCAACCAGGCCGAATAACGGCGCAAATGATGCTCGACAGATAACTTATCATCCAGCCAATGCAAATGTCCGTTGACAGCTTCATAAAATTGCTCAAAGCTGGCTGCCTTGGGAGCTAAAATTTCCCGCGCCCGAGTAACTGCATTGGTTGTTTCTTGCTTAATTGCAAAGAGACCATCACCAGCTGATTTTTTAAACCCCTTATCGATTACCGTTAAACTAACCGCTAAATCAAATTCTTTGCCCATAAAAAAACCTTCCCCGAAAGGAAGGTAATATAATCTTCCCTCCTGCTCGGGAGGTAAAAAAGTAAAATCCTTTAAAAACGAGGTCCTCTGGCTTTACAGTTGCGGCACAGCTCCGGAATCTAACCGGATTCCCCTATTCGCCTTAAAGGCAAGTATTAATATTTCAATTAAACTGACACTAACTGTTAAGAATAACACGCTGGTGACTGCATGCAAGCGCAAAAACGGCAGGCCCATGACATACGAGCGCATCAAGCCGGCCAAGGTGTGCGGGTACAAACCCCCGATTAGCCAAACGCCAAAGTTAGTATATAAGTAGAACCATAAAGCTGCAGCCATCCCATATGCTCCGGCCACTACCGGCCTGCGCTTAATCATCGTTCCGGCTAGAGCCATCAGGGCAAAACTACTCCAGGTGAAGATCATAATCATGGTGTTGCCCAAAACCAGATCAGAAATTGCCAAGGCAACCAGGGCCACGGCGACACCATAGCGCCGGCCCAGATAGAGGCTGGCCAGTACCGAAGTAGTCAGGATTAGTTCCACGTTTGGCCCTAAATCCCACCACAAGCGTTCGGCGACTGCGACCAAGATTAAAATTAGGCTAAGACTTAACTTTTTCATAGCGCCACTCGACTTTATCCCCTGAGTTCAATTCAAATTTGTCGCTGGCTTTATCAACAGCCTCACCGTTGACGTAAACAATCCAAGCCATGGCTTTATCACTAGTCACACCATTAATCGACTCGACCAATTTACCAAAGTCATAATCTTTAACTTGGAGTTCCCAACTATTAGCCAGCGCCAATTTTTCAAGCGCGTCAAAAGCGGTCGTCGCTTCCACTTGCGCCTCGGTAACTTTCTGAAAGCTAAAGGCAACGCTAATATCGACTGCCTGGACAGCGGGCATGACTCCCATCTGAGCGCTTAATCGTTGCAGTTTACGCTGCATCTCTTCAAGCAAGGGGGCGTAATCAGCGCCGACACCCGGCTGCAACCGAATAATCACCTCTTCGTGTTTTAACACCGCTTTGGCCAATTTCTGCTTAAAGCTGGCATCGCTGCTACTTACTGCCTGCTCCAAATATTTTTCGCCCTTGGTTAAAGTCGACACTCCCAGGGGCACTTTGTTGCCTTCAATCAGCGCCCAAGCCGCACCCAGCCGCTTATCAGCATACAACAGCAGTTTTTCGGCCTTAGCCGTCTCGCCGACTGTTGTCCATAGCCCCACCCGGTCACGCACCATTTTCAACCAATAAAACGGGTGGTCGGGTAAAATCCCTGGGTAAGGCAGGTAATAATCAGCGCCTTGGGCCATAACCCGGCTGGAAAAAATCAAACCGAGTAACAACCCCAGGAATATTTTTTTAAACATACTACCTCCTTAACCTTTCTAAAACTAAATTTAGAGTCGCTTGCCGATCGTGAGAGTAAGTGTCAACGACCAAATCATAAAGGCTGGGATTATAAAAATCAATTTTTTTATCCCCCACCCATTCCCGCCACTCTTTTTTATACATCCGCGTCCATTTTGTTAAATTCTGTTTTTCCCGGTCAAAAATATGGGTTTTGGCCGCCTCGACGGAAACACCATCGCGGTTGACAATCCGATCCACCCGGACCGCATCGTCGGCACAGCTCATTAAAACTTTTAAGACGCCGTCAATTCCCTGGGCCAAGAAGCCAGATAACCAAGAATCAATCACCAAGCGGCTGTCTTGCCTTAACCGGTCTCTCATGCAGTAATCTACTTCCCGGTCAAAATCGTCTGAATAGACCGTGGCCGGATGGTGCAGGTGGTTGTTTTTGTCAAACAAACCCTTTTCAATCGCGAAGGCTCTCATAAAATCGCCGCCGCTAAAATATTCCCAGCCCAGCTCTTTTGCCAAATTAATACCCAGAGTCGAAGAGCCGGCTCCGGGCAAGCCGGCAATGGTCACATTTCTAAATTTGGCGCTCATGTCTGCTAGAATAATACCATGCTTAGAAAGAAAAAAATTATCAAAAAACTCCGCGCTTATCCAAAAAGGGTCATCGGCGGGTTACTTTTATTATTGGTCTTAGGCTATGGCTTAGTCACCATTTTTGCCGGCCTCCCCTCGCCGGGCCAGCTTGGTTCCGACACCTTTCCGGTGTCGACAAAAATCCTGGACCGAAACGGCCAACTGCTCTACGAGATCTACACCGACCAAAACCGGACGCCGGTTAAAATCAGCGATTTGCCTGAATATGTCAAAGAGGCCACCATTGCCATTGAAGATAAAAATTTCTACAAACATCACGGTTTCGCCTGGGAAGGAATCACCCGGGCCATCCTAAACACAGTCTTTAAAAGAAACCTTCAAGGCGGGTCAACCATTACCCAGCAGCTGGTCAAAACCACCCTGTTAACCCCGGAGCGGACTTTTAAGCGTAAAATCCGCGAGGCGCTTTTGGCTCTGGCCACCGAAATCCGTTACAGCAAAGACGAAATCTTGGAACTTTATTTAAACCACGTCCCCTACGGCGGCACGGCTTATGGCGTCGAGCAAGCCGCCCACACTTATTTTGACAAAAACGCCAAAGATTTAAGCCTGGCCGAGGCGGCTCTCTTGGCCGGCTTGCCCCAAGCGCCGACACGTTACTCGCCCTTTGGGGCCAACCCGGAAACGGCTAAAGAAAGACAGGCCCAGGTGTTACAGCGGATGCTCGAAGACAAATATATTAATCAGGACGAATACCAGCAAGCCCTGGACGAACCGTTAAGCTTTGCTCCCCAAACCAATAACATCCGGGCGCCCCACTTCTCTTTATATATCAAGCAGTTGTTGGTAGATAAATACGGCGAAGCCTTGGTGGAAAAAGGCGGTTTACGGGTAACGACTTCACTTGACCTTGATTTGCAAAACTTTGCCCAGGACACCGTGGCCACTGAAGTCGGTAAATTAAACCAGGCTAAAGTCAGTAATGGGGCCGCTTTAATCACCAAACCGAGAACCGGCGAGATTTTAGCCATGGTCGGCAGCCAAGATTACTTTGATTTGTCGATCGACGGCAATGTCAATGTCACCACCAGGTTACGCCAGCCGGGTTCGTCAATCAAACCGATAAATTACGCCGCCGGCTTGGGCAATGGCTATACCCCCGCCACCATGTTTTTGGACGTACCGGTCTGCTTTAGCGTCCCCGGCCAACCCTCGTACTGCCCGAGAAACTATGATTATAAGTTCCACGGCCCGGTACAAATGCGCTTTGCTTTGGGCAACTCGTTTAACATTCCCGCAGTTAAAATGTTGGCGGCTAACGGCGTGGAAACCATGATCGCCACCGCTTCGGCTATGGGGATAACAACCTTTACCGATCCTTCACGCTATGGTTTGTCGTTAACTTTGGGCGGCGGCGAAGTCTACATGACCGACATGGCCGTGGCTTTCGGCGTCTTTGCTAATGCTGGTTTAAAAGTAGAGTTAACCCCGATTCTTAAGGTGGAAACCTACCAAGGCAAGGTTTTGGAAGAAATTAATTTTGAAGAGAGTCTGCCGGCCGGGGAAAAAGTAGTCAGCCCGGAAATTACCTACTTAATCTCCCACATCTTATTAGACAATAACGCCCGCTCCCAAGCTTTTGGTTCCGGCTCCCAGCTGGTCATACCCGGTCACGCCGTTTCGGTCAAAACCGGAACCACCGACGATTTGCGGGATAACTGGACAATCGGTTTTACCCCGTCGTTTTTAGTGGCTACCTGGGTCGGCAACAATGATAACCAGCCGATGTCTCCGTATCTGGTTTCCGGCATTTCCGGCGCGGCCCCGATCTGGCATAAAATCATGGTGGAAACCTTAAAAGATCAACCGGACGAATGGCCAACCAAGCCGGAAAATGTGGTTGGCTTGGAAGTTTGCAGCCTGACCGGCTTCCGCCCCCGGCCGGATGAACCCTGCGCCACCCGCTTCGAGTACTTTATTAAAGGCTCAGAGCCCAAAGAAGAACCGGTGTTAAAGCAAGGCATTGTTATTGATAAAACCACCGGCTTGCCGCCCCGACCAAACGCTTCTCCCAACCCCGACGACTTGGAAGTTCAGGAACACCTGGTTCTTTTCGATCCGGTGCAAAAAGATTACTGCCTCGACTGCGCCCGACCCCTAAACGACAAAGGCGAACCCCAGGAACCGGCGTATAATATCAAAATATAGGGTATAATACGCCTCATGAGCGTCGTAGTTTATCAGGCATTTTGGCCAAAAAAGGTGTTGGAAAATATCGGCCGGTTCACTTACCGATCAATCTTCTGGCTAATCGCTTTTGTCTTTAAAACCACAGTTCAATTAATTAAAGTGGTGCGGCTCCCGCACCTGCCCCGCGTCCACTTGGCTCCCCTGCTAATTACTGTGTATCTAATGCTAATTGCCATTCTTGGTTCTTTTTACTGGTTTATTTTAAAAGACCTGCCCCGCCCGACTGATTTGGTCGATCACCAACCGACTTTGTCCACCAAGATTTATGATCGCCATGACACCCTGCTATTTACTTTTTATAAAGACCAAAACCGCACCTTGGTGTCTTTAAAAGACATTCCCCAGCACTTTAAACTGGCCACCTTGGCCATCGAAGACAGCCAGTTTTATCAGCATAATGGTGTTTCCATCAAAGGGGTTTTGCGGTCTTTAAAGCAAATTATCTTTAACCAGGAACTCCAGGGCGGCTCGACCATTACCCAGCAGTTAGTCAAAAATGCCCTACTGACTCAGGAACGGACGATTGAGCGCAAACTCAAAGAGTTAGTTTTATCTTTGGAAGTCGAGTGGTTATTTGACAAAGACCAAATCCTGGAAATGTATTTTAACCAAGTGTCTTACGGCGGCACGGCATATGGGGCCGAACAAGCCGCCCAAACCTATTTTGCCAAATCAATAAAGGAAGTTAATTTGGCCGAAGCGGCTCTTTTGGCCGGCTTGCCGGCCAGCCCGACAACTTACTCGCCTTTCGGCACCAACCCTTACTTGGCAGTTTATCGGGAGCACCAGGTATTAAATCGGATGGTGGAAACAGAAATGATCGCTCCCCAGGAAGCCGAGTTGGCCAAAGAGCAGAAGATTAAACTCGCCCCCCAGTACACCAATATCAAAGCGCCGCATTTTGTCATGTTTGTCAAAGACCTCTTAGTCCAGGAATACGGCGAAACCATGGTCGAACAAGGCGGCCTGGAAGTTATTACTTCTCTTGATTGGCCGCTGCAACAACAGGTTCAGGAAATTGTAACCTCAGAAATCAGCCAGGTATCGGCCCTAAACATTACTAATGGCTCCGCCTTGGTCACCAATCCCAAAACCGGAGAGATTTTAGCCATGGTCGGAAGTCGTGATTACTGGGACACCCAGCGCGACGGCCAAGTCAATATCACCACTGCCTCACGCCAACCGGGTTCAGCCATCAAACCGGTCAATTACTCGGTGGCCTTAGACTCGGGCTTTACCGCCGCGACTCTAATTCAGGACTCGCCGGTAACTTATGACATTGCCGGCAGTAAACCTTATTCGCCGGTCAATTATGACAATAAGTGGCACGGCCCGGTGACTCTGCGCCAAGCCCTGGCCAATTCTTACAATGTCCCGGCGGTCAAGGTTCTCACCTCTTATGGTGTCGATAAAATGATCGCCCAGGGTCAAAAACTAGGTATCACTACCTGGACACAACCGGAGCGCTATGGGCTGTCGTTAACCTTGGGCGGGGCTGAGGTGAAAATGACCGACATGGCCGTAGTTTACGGCACTTTGGCCAATCAGGGTTTAAAAGTTAACTTAAAGCCGATTCTGGCTGTCAACGATTCTTTCGGAAAAACCCTAACCGGCTTTGATGTTAGCCAGGCAGAACCGGTATTAAATCCCAATATTGCCTATTTGCTCTCCGATATTTTGAGTGACCCGCTGGCCCGGGCGCAGGCATTTGGCACCCGGTCTTATTTAAATATCCCCGGCCACCAAGTGGCAGTCAAAACCGGCACTACCAATGACAAGCGGGATAACTGGACCATCGGCTACACCAGCGATCACTTAGCCGCTGTGTGGGTCGGCAATAACGATAACTCCCCCATGAGCCAGGTGGCCTCGGGA
>JAUYJQ010000058.1 GCA_030699295.1 Candidatus Beckwithbacteria bacterium | reverse complement strand
CCAAAGCCTGAAAGAACCACCTTTTCGCCTTTTGAAACCTGCCTGACGATTTCATCTAAAAAAGCATCGATGGCTTCCCGCGCCGCCTTTTTTGTCAGGTGGGCTTTTTTGGCAATAATTTCGGCAATATCCGCTTTTGTCATAACATAAAAAATATAGCTGATACAGCAACCTAAATCAAGGGGCAGTTTAATTGATTAAACTAAAGTTTGACTGCCGGTTTTCTTAAAACTATCAGTGAAGCCAGGTTAAGATCCAGCCTCCTGCCGCCGGAAACTGACAGATTGATGTGTTTATCCTCAAGAGTTTGGCGAATTTGCTTGATGGCACCACCAAAAGGAGTGCCAAAAGGAGTGCAGTGAAGCTGGCGGGCATAAGCCCAAGCTTTTAACCAAGAAGTTCCTTTGGGCATAGTTTCTTTGGCTACCCTGATAGTTTCCAGACCGTAAAAGTTGGGTGGTAAAATCAAATGAGCAGTACCACCGGGTTTTAAAATCCTGGCAATTTCGGCAAACAATTTTTTCGGTTCGGGAATGTGCTCGGCAGTGTGTAAGGACAGAATTACGTCAAAAGAGTCGGCTTTAAAGGGCATATTCCGGGCATCGGCCGGAACGGCGGGAGCAATTTCTTGAGCCTGCTTTACTGCTGCAGGATTAATATCGATACCCACCACCTTATTACCGGTGGCCTTGATTTTGGCAAGCAGTTCGCCCTGATTGCAACCAATTTCCAACACCGAAGCATTTTTATTTTCAGGTAAACTGGCTGAAGTAATGGCGGCGGCATCGTGGTGGGCCAAACCGCCTTTGCCAAAACGCGAGCTGGCCACTTCGGCATAAGTAGCATCATAGTCTGCCGGAACTGGTACCAAATCTTTGGAATCACTAACAACTGGAGGAGTTTCCGCTGCCAGCGCTTGCCTAACTGAGTCAACTTCTTGCTCATATCCCGTAACAGTTGGGGGTTCCACTGCCGGCCGGGTATCTACCGATACATGCATTTCTGATTTCCTAGGTGTCTGCTCCGCCGCAGGACGAGGTCCTTCCCTAAACTCATCGGGCATAATGATTATTTTACCAGACTAGTTAGTTGGCAACCGCTTCGGAGCGCTTTTCCCGAATAACCGTAATCTTAATTTGCCCGGGAAAGGCTTTGACTTCACTTTGAATTTTGTCCCGAATGTCACTGGCTAACTTAACGCTTTGGTCATCAGTTAAGTCATCCGGGTTAACAATCACCCGGACTTCCCGGCCGGCTTGAATAGCGTAGGCCTCTTTGACACCATCAAAGCCCTTAGCAATAACTTCCAGCTGATCCATGCGCTTGATATATTGTTCGTGGTCTTCGTAGCGGGCGCCGGGGCGCGAGCCGGAAATAGCGTCGGCAATGTAAACCAACATTGATTCTTTAGAAGAAAACGGTTTATCTTCGTGGTGCTCGGCAACGCAATCGATAACCGCCTGAGGCACCCGGTACTTTTTCAGAAACTCGACTCCCAATTCGACGTGGGTACCCTCTTCTTCATCAATCACCTTGCCGATATCGTGAAGCAAGCAGCCCAAACGGACAATGTTGGGGTCGGCGCCGACTTCGTAGGCCAACTTTAAACCAATTTTGGTTTCTTCCAAAGTGTGGGCAATCATGTTTTGGCCGTAGGAAAAACGGTATTTGAACCGGCCCAGGACATCACTGATTTCTGTCGGCAGATTAAAGACTTTGACACTATGACAAAGCTGTTCGCCTTCGCGGTGAATGATCCGCTCGATATCTGCCTTGGTACTTTTAACGATTTCTTCGATCCGGACCGGCTGAACCCGGCCGTCGGCAATTAACTTTTCTAAAGACACCCGGGCAATTTCCCGGCGGACCGGGTCAAAACAGGAAAGACGGATAACCCCTTCTTCGTCGAGATCGACTTCGACGCCGGTGGCTTTTTCAAAAGTCCTAATGTTCCGGCCTTCCCGGCCAATAATCCGGCCTTTGATATCTTCGTCTTTAACTTTGACCAAGGAAACGGTGTACTCGGCTACATAATCAGTGGCGCCATGACGCATAGCTTCGACCAATATGTCCCGGGCTTTTTCCTCGGCTGAAGCCTTGGCTTCTTTTTCCGCATCGGTAATTAATTGGGCGGCATCACGGCTCAAGCGTTTTTGGTACATTTTGAGAATTAATTCCCGGGCTTCAGTTTCGGATAATTTAGCAATTGCTTGTAACTTCTTTAACTGCTGCTGCTTGGTGTCTTCAACCTGACTTAATTCCTGCTGCCAATGTTTCTCCTGGCTGATGACGTTTTGTTCCCGCTGGTCAAAAGCGCTTAAACGCCCCTGGACCTCAGCTTTTAAACCCTGGGCCTGGCTTAAAATCTTTTGCGCCTCTTCGTCGGCCCGGCGTTTAATTTGAAACGCCTGGTCTTTGGCCTCGATAATCAACTCGCGGGTCTTGGACTCATCGACCCGGGGGGCAACCGGAGCGACTGGTTTAATTTTTACTTTTGGGGCGGCCGGGGCCGGCCCGCCAGCCATAATATTACTAAAACGACTTAAAAATGACATAGTTCCTCTTTCTCAAGAAAATGGCGACAGCAAACAACCCGGAATTACTCTCGGG
>JAUYJQ010000059.1 GCA_030699295.1 Candidatus Beckwithbacteria bacterium | reverse complement strand
ACCGGTCTTGGGCACCAGCAGCGGGCAAACCTCGACCTCGCCTCAGATTGATTGGCCGCTGGCAGTCATGTTTTTAGTGGTCGGGGCTGGATTACTACTGGCTACAACCATTATAATGATTAGATTATGGCGCAAAAATTGAGACTCTGGGTCCCGGTTATTGTCTGGATGGGAGTTATTTTCGGCTTCTCGTCTCTGCCGATCAACCACACGGCCGAGTTTAATTGGCTGGATTTTATCGTCAAGAAATCAGCTCACATTACCGAGTACGCCATCTTATACTGGTTAGTTTGGCGCGCCTGGTCCAATCAAGGCCGACTTCCCTTAACCAGAATTTTTGTGACCAGTTTGCTGGTAACCCTGGTTTATTCTTTATCTGATGAGTGGCACCAAACCTTTGTTCCCGGCCGGGAGGGAACCTTAAGAGACGTCGGTTTTGACACTTTGGGCATGCTGGTGGCTTTAACTTGGCTAAGAAGCAAACTATGAAGGTTTTAGTCACCGGCGGGGCAGGCTATATCGGACGCATCACGGCGGCTTTACTGAAAGCAGCCGGCCATCAAGCAATAATTTACGATCTTAAACAGGGCCAGGATATTAAAAATATTCCTTTGCTCAAAAAAACCATAAAGGCAGAAAAAATCAGCGCCGTGATGCATTTTGCCGCCTTTATCGAAATGGGCGAATCGATGACCAACCCCAAAAAATATTTTGATAATAATTTCCTGGGTTCCCAGAGCTTAATCGAAGCCACGATGGCTGCGGGTGTTAACCAGCTGATTTTTTCCTCTACCGCCGGCGTCTACGGCAATCCAATCCGGGTACCGATTAAAGAGACAGACCGGAAGTTGCCGGAAAACCCCTACGGCCAAAGTAAACTCTTAACCGAAGAAATGCTCAAGTTTTATGGCCGGACCAGTCACCTTCGCTCGATCAGTTTACGTTACTTTAACGCCGCCGGGGCCAGCCTCGATGGCCTGATGGGTGAGGCTCACCAGCCGGAGAGCCACTTAATTCCCAATGTCATTAAAGCAGTGCTACAAAATAAAGCCTTTACTCTACACGGGAACGATTACCCCACCCCTGACGGTACCTGTATCCGTGACTACATCCATGTGGTCGATCTTTCTAAAGCCCATATTTTGGCCCTAGAGGCCCTCGCTTCCGGCCACCAAAGCGAGGTTTATAATGTCGGTACCGGCCAAGGTTATTCTAATTTAGAAGTGATTAAAATGATTGAAAAAGTCAGCCGTAAACCAGTCAAATTAACCATTGGGCCGCGCCGCGCCGGCGACGCCAACGAGCTGGTCGCCGATCCGGCTAAAATTAAAGCTGATTTAGGCTGGAAACCCCAATATTCCGACCTCAAGACAATTGTCTCGACGGCCTGGAACTGGCACAAAAACCAGGCTACAATTTAAGCATGGGACTTTTCACCACACTCATTTATCAGCCATTCTTTAATTTATTGGTAGGAATTTACTGGCTACTGGAACAGGTTATCCCCGGCCAAACAGATATGGGAATAGCGGTGATTCTTTTTACCATTGTTTTTCGGATTCTCTGGCTGCCGATCTCTTTTGCTTCCGGCCGCTCGGCCAAAGAACGCCACGAAATTTCCCTCAAAATCAATGAAATTAAGAGCCATTTCAGTCAGGAACCGTTAAAATTACAGACAGAGATGAAAAAATTATCCCGCAGTAACCGCCGGATAATGATTGTCAGCAGTATTAATCTTGTTTTCCAGCTGATGGTCATGCTGATGCTTTACCGGATTTTTACTACCGGGTTGGAAGGTGCTGACTTCCATTTAATTTACAACTGGATGCCGCCGCACCCGGAGCAGTTTAACTTAATTTTCCTTAACAAATTTGATTTAGCCCATCCCAACTGGACCTTAAACTGGATCAATACCGGAGTGATCTTTGTGGCCGAACTGTTATCCGGCTTGCTCTCGCCCTTCCCAACCGGTAGGGCAGAACTGATGTCTTTGTTTATTCTTCCCTTGGGCGCGTTTACTTTTTTCGCTTATATGCCGGCTGGTAAAAAACTGTTTGTGATCACCACCCTGCTCTTTTCTATTATCCTTATGCTTTTTAAACTATTAAAAGTGGTGTATTATGAATCCAGAAGCCGCTTAAGAAAAGTGGCTTACGGCTTAATTTTAGATAAACCAAAAGAGGCAAAGACATAAATGGATTTTGATAAACTGGTTGTTTCATTCTTGGTCGACGAGTTTGTCGGTGGTTTTTTCGTCAGCGTTCCTCCCGGCCACGTCGCCTGTATTCACGACCTGGGCCGCGGCGTCTTAAAAACCGTCTGGAAACCAGGCCTGCACTTAAAAATTCCTTTTTGGCAGCGAGCCAAGTTGTTTAACGCTCAGTTATTGGAGTACTTAATCCGTCACGACTTTGATTTAACCCACGCTGAGGCTTTGGGCGACGAGCCGATTACCGGCAAAACTACCGACGGCAAAAATATCCAAATCGAAGGATCGATCTTGTTAAAAATTGATAAAACCCGGGCCAATGAACTCTGGGAAAATATCGGCGACAACTTTGTGTCTAAAATCGTCCGGCCGGTGTCCCGGAGCCGAATCAGAAGTGTTTTATCGGAAATCTCCCTGCCTCAACTATCCAGCTACCGGACCCAGTTTGAAGATAAAATCAAGAAAGAGTTAAGCGAAGTCTACTCGAAAACCGGGATTATCTGTGAAAAGTTTTTATTATCCGAAGTTAAAGATCTGGGCAGCTTAAAAACAACGGCTGATGATAAAGTCGTTTTAGCCAGTAAAAGCGATTCTTAAAACTTCATCCAGGTGGGTTACAAAGTGGATTTTGATGTCTTTTTTGACTTTGGAGGGCACATCTTTTAAATCCCGGGCATTATTCTTGGGTAAAATTAAGCTGGTGATACCCGCCCGATGGGCGGCAATGACTTTTTCCTTGACGCCGCCGATTTCCAATACCCGGCCGCGCAAGGTGATTTCTCCGGTCATAGCCACGGTTTTTTTGACTTTCTTTTGAGTCAGGGCTGAGATCAGGGCTGTCGCCATAGTAATGCCGGCCGACGGGCCGTCCTTGGGAACCGCCCCTTCTGGTACATGGATGTGAATATCGTTCTTATAATAAAAATCTTTAGGCAGTTTTAGTGTCTGCCAGCGCGACCGGGTGTAAGAAATGGCTGCCTGGGCTGATTCTTTCATCACGTCGCCTAACTGCCCGGTCAAGGTCACCCGGCCTTTACCCGGGACAATACTGACTTCGATAAACAAGACGTCGCCGCCGGACTGGGTCCAGGCCAAACCGGTGGCCAGGCCGACTTCATCGCGCTTTTCCTTTAAGACGGGTAAAAATCTGGCCGGGCCCAAATAGTCATCCAAATGTTTCCGGGCCACAATAAATTTACCCCGTTTACCCGAGGCGATCTTTTTGGCAATCTTACGCATGATTTTATTTATCTCCCGCTCTAAGTTTCTGACTCCGGCTTCCCGGGTATAGCTGTCAATGATTTTTTTAATGGTTGGCAGGGGCAATCTTGCTTTATTGCCAGTTAAACCGTTATTGTCTAAAGCCTTAGAAATTAAGTATTTTTTGGCAATTACCTCTTTTTCGTCAGCGGTGTATCCGGCAAACCGAATTACTTCCAGACGATCCTTCAAGGCCGGCGGAATGGTGTCTAAAATATTGGCGGTGGTGATAAACATCACGCGAGATAAATCAAACGGCACCTCCAGATAGTGATCGGAAAACTCGTGATTTTGCTCCGGGTCAAGCGCCTCTAGCAGAGCCGCCGACGGGTCACCGCGAAAATCAGTCCCCACCTTGTCAATTTCGTCGAGCATAAACACCGGGTTATTACTGCCGGCGGTTTTAATTCCTTGAATAATTCTGCCGGGCAGGGCGCCGACGTAAGTGCGGCGGTGGCCGCGAATTTCAGCTTCGTCGCGAATGCCTCCAAGGGAGACTTTGATAAACTTGCGCTTAAGCGCCCTGGCAATTGAGCGGCCGATCGAAGTCTTACCCACGCCCGGCGGGCCGACAAAACAAAGGATCGTCGGACCGGTCGTTTTTCGGCCAGAGGCCGATTGGCCTTTGGCCAATTTCTTTAACTGCATCACTGCCAGATATTCCAAAATTCTTTCTTTGACTTCTTTCAAACCATAGTGATCAGCTTCAAGGATTTTCTCAGCTGCTTTAATCGTCACTTGATTAGGAGTCGAAATCCCCCAAGGCAGATCGCATAACCAATCAAGGTAGGTGCGCAAATAGCCGGCTTCAGGATTGTAGGCATGCATCGCCGCCAATCGTTCGATTTCCTTTAATGCTCGGGCTTTAACCTCTTCGCTCATCCCGGAAGCGCTAATCTTTTCTTTGTAGTCCTTGATATCCTTGTCATCTTCGTCTTCGCCCAATTCTTTCTGGATGGTACGCATTCTTTCCCGCAAAACTGTCTCGCGCATTGATTTGTCAAACTTACGCTGGGTTTTAGTGGAAATCGACCGCTCGATTTCTAAAATTTTTAGCTCTTGGGCCAAACTGTCAGAGATTGACTGGAGGCGCTTTCTGACATTAGTTTCTTCCAGCAGCAGCTGCTTCTTTGACGATTCGATGTCTAAGTTAGTCGCCACCTGATCGGCTAACTCTGAAGCGGAAACTCCGCCCATTACCCGCATAAACATCAGGAAGTCGACCGATTTACCCAAATTAACTGCAGTTTTAAAGTTGTGGCTGACATGTTTAACTAAAGCGGCCATGGCATCAGATTCTTCGGTTGTTTCCGGCAACTCCTCGACTTGGGCCAGCAGAAATGGTTCTTTGGCGGTCAACTGGTGAATTTTTACCCGGCTCATGCCTTTGACCAAGGCGTTAATCTCCCCGTCGGTTTTTAAAATTCTTTCAATACTGCACAGGGTACCAACAGAGTAGATATCGTTTAAGCCGGGTTCGTTGGCCTGCGGATTTTTCTGGGTCACAAACACTATCAAGCGGTCGGTCCTAAAAGCGGCTTCGACGCCGGCATTGGATTTGGGGCGGCCGAAAGTCAGCACCGCTTCAGTGTGAGGGAAAACAGCTCCGTCCCTTAGCGGTACCAACGGCACGGTTCGTAGAATCGCCATAATTTAGCAGTCTAAACGACTAAGTGCTAAGTGTCAAGCCCCTTTAATAATTGCGACAAAGTCTGTTCCGGATTATCACTCTTGGCAAATTCCGAAGCCACTAAGACGCCTTTACCGCCGGCTGATAAAGATTTTTTAACCTGGTCGCTGGTACGGATGCCACCGCCGACAATTAGAGGCGCCTGGGCGGCGGCGGCGGCTTGCTTGACCAGATCAAAATTGGCGTCGATCATGGCCACCGGGCCGCCGATTAACCGGGGATCTTCGAAGCCAATATAGTCCGGTTTTAAATCATTGATTTTTTGAATCAATTCTACGGTGTCAGTAATAATCATCACTTTGAGCTGGCTTTGGCGGCATTCGGCCACGGTCGCCTTGATTTGATCAAAACTCAATTGATGCTCAAAGTGGTTTAACAGCACCCCGCCGGCCCCGGCCACGGCTAAGCTAAGCGGTGAAGGATCGGCATGCTGTCCCCAAACTGCCAATTGAGGCAAGGCTTGCTTGACCCGGTAGATATCGGTTGCCTGGAGGCAGACAACTACCCGTTTATCTTTTATAATGCGGCAAAGCTTTAAGGTATTTTCCCCGCTGGTTTCCTGATAGATCTTAAAATTAAGAAAAATCATAGTTTTATTCTAGCGAACACTCTATCTCTTTGGCGACCGAGCAAATATCTTCCTCCAATAATTCCTCGCAGGCGCCGATCTTGATTTTTTTGATCTGTTTGGCCGGGAATGTTTTGACTTGTTCGCCGGTAGTTTCCAGAATCTTAACCACTTCGGTTTTAACCATCTGTCCTAATACCTGGCTGGCCTGCTGCGGGTCAAGGTTTTTAAGATC